>JANYAL010000272.1 GCA_025361325.1 Bacteroidota bacterium | reverse complement strand
CCACCACGTTCACATCGAATGTTTCGGCAGGAATTTCATAAGAACGTCTTACGAGTGCCTGTGCAGCCAGGTGAAATACGATATCGGGCTGAAATGATGTGATTGCCTCCTGTAATTTCACCTTGTCTCTGATATCACCTATCACACTGTCCAGCAAAAACCCAGTTGCCATGGTATGAAAAAGAGCATCTGTCGTTTCTGGTTCAAGTGCATACCCTTTAATGTGAGCTCCGGCCAGATGCAGGCAACTGATGAGCCAGGTCCCCTTAAAACCGGTATGACCCGTTACGAAGACCTTTTTACCGGAATAATATGATACAAAGTGACGGCTTACCACTGCTTCCATTTTGCCTGGTTGTTCTTCCATAGTTCTTCCAGTTCCAGTTTATCACGCAGGGCATCCATACATTTCCAGAAACCCTGGTGCCGGTATGCCGCCAGCTGGCCGTCTGCTGTCAGCTTTTCCAGCGGAGCGTCCTCCCACATCATACCAGTCATATTCCCTTCCAGGTAATTGAAAACATCGGGCTTCAAAACGAAGAACCCGCCGTTGATCCATTTGCTCTCATCCTTGGCCTTCTCCCGGAAAGAGATCACTTCACTGCCCTGTCCCAGGTCCATGCCGCCAAATCGGGCATCCATTTGTATGGCGGTAACGGTTGCGGTCTTCCCATGTTTCTTGTGATAGGCCAGCAGGTCCTTCAGGTTCACATCGCAAACCCCGTCGCCGTAGGTAAGCATAAAATCTTCGTCGCCCACATATTTCTGCACCTGTTTCAAACGGCCTGCGGTTTTAGTCTCGTAACCCGTTTCAACCAAAGTGACATTAAAGGGTTCTGAATTGGTACCATGTACCTCGGTACGGTTATTCTTTAAATCGAGAGTGATATCGGAATTATGCAGGAAATAATTCATGAAATATTCCTTTATCACATATCCCTTGTAACCCAGGCAAATGATGAAATCATTAAATCCGTAATGGCTGTAGATCTTCATGATATGCCAAAGTATCGGCTTGCCCCCGATCTCAACCATCGGCTTGGGCCGGATATCTGTTTCTTCGGAGATCCGGGTGCCTAATCCGCCGGCAAATATGACTACTTTCATGAGTTATGGTCCGTTGATTAATGAACACAGCTTGTTACAGGAATTTGTAAAATTACTGATTTATCTTTTCTATCTTATGTTTGCAGTATATTTAAAATAAAAAACAACTATGGCACGTGTGGCACTAATTACGGGTATCACGGGGCAGGACGGTGCTTACCTTGCCAATTTGCTTTTGGATAAAGGATACGAGGTGCATGGCATCAAAAGGCGCAGCTCACTGATCAATACCCAGCGTATTGATGATATATACCAGGACCCCCATGAAAAGAAACTGCGACTGATCCTGCACTATGGCGACCTTACTGATTCTTCCAGCATCATCCATATCATTCAGCAGGTTCAGCCCGATGAGATATACAACCTGGGGGCCATGAGCCATGTGAAGGTCAGTTTCGATATACCTGAATATGTTGCCAATACGGATGCCGTCGGTCCGCTGAGGCTACTGGAAGCCGTGCGCATTCTGGGCCTGACTAAAAAGACCCGTATCTACCAGGCCTCTTCATCAGAGATGTTTGGTAAAGTGCAGGAGATACCACAAACGGAGACCACGCCATTCTATCCCCGCTCTCCCTATGCTGCAGCCAAAGTATATGCCTACTGGATCGCCGTGAACTACCGTGAAGCCTACGACATGTTCGTATGCAACGGCATCCTTTTCAATCATGAAAGCCCGCTGCGCGGAGAGACCTTCGTTACCCGTAAGATCACCCGGGGTGTGAGCCAGATCGCACTGGGACTGGAGAACAAATTATGGCTGGGAAATTTGAATGCCAAACGCGACTGGGGCCATGCCAAAGATTATGTTGATGCCATGTGGCGGATATTGCAGCAACCCGTTGCCGAAGATTATGTGATCGCTACAGGTGTAACTACAACAGTCAGGGACCTCGTAACGAAGGCCTTTGCCTGCTGCGGGATATCGTTGCAATACCGGGGAAGCGGGGAAAGCGAAACCGCAGTAGTTACCCAATGTGATAACCCGAAATACCAGGTAGCGCCCGGTACCGAAGTGGTGGCTGTTGACAAAAGGTATTACCGTCCAACAGAAGTGGATATCCTGATCGGTGATGCCACCAAGGCCAGGACAAAACTGGACTGGGCACCCAGGCATAACCTGGATGAACTGGTACAGGATATGATGCGCTCGGACCTTGAACTTTTTGAACGATCCCTTACCCTTAAAAAATCCGGCTTCACTACCCTCACCCAGTATGAATAGAGCGGATAAGATATACATAGCCGGGCATACCGGAATGGTTGGCGCGGCAATACAAAGAAAACTGGAGGCTGAAGGGTTCCATAACCTGGTCACGCGTTCTTCTGCCCAGCTCGATCTGCGGAACCAACAACGGGTAGACACATTCTTTGCAGAAGAAAGGCCGGACCATGTTTTCCTGGCTGCAGCAAGAGTGGGTGGCATACAAGCGAACAAGAACTACCGGGCACAGTTCCTGTATGATAACCTGATGATCGAATCAAATGTTATTCATGCAGCTTATGTCAACCAGGTCACCAAACTGCTGTTCCTCGGCAGTTCATGCATCTATCCGCGGCTTGCCCAACAACCCATCAAAGAGGAATATTTACTCTCCGGGCTGCTGGAACATTCCAATGAACCCTATGCCATTGCCAAGATCACGGGAATTAAATTATGTGATGCCTACCGCAGCCAGTATGGATGCAATTTTATATCGGCCATGCCCAGTAACCTGTATGGACCCAATGATAATTATGACCTGCAGAACTCGCATGTGATACCCGCCCTGATCAGGAAATTCCATGAGGCCATGACCGGGAATTCCCCATTTGCTGAGGTTTGGGGCACAGGAACTCCAAGGCGTGAATTCCTGTATGTAGACGACCTGGCCGATGCCCTTCTGTTCATCATGCAACATTATAATGAGCCAGGCCACATCAATGTGGGGAGCGGCAAGGATATTTCGATCCATGAACTGGCAGAAACCGTGAAAAAAATAACTGGGTTCAGGGGAGATATAAAGTATGACGAAAGCAAACCTGATGGAACGCCCCGCAAACTCATGGATTCAGGCAAACTTAATGGTCTTGGCTGGTCAGCCGCTATTTCATTCGAAGACGGATTGACGAAAGCCTATGCCGATTTCAAACAGCATTACTGCTGATCATTTTCAGGAATAATTCCAAACCTTCTTTCTTTGACGGATCCAGTTCATAACTGATCTGTTTCGTATAATAGGTTTGCAGGTCCACATGGGGCGCAGCCAGCCCAACTATCAATTCGGGGAGGCGGGCCAGGCCCCAGGCATTTGCATTGTTAAAATCAATAATAAAATTTTCATCCACCTTCCGGTTGCTGACCCAGGCAGCAAATACAAAGGGCAGGCCCGTCATTTCCTTCCAGCCGGTCCCAAGGTCATAAACATAAGCAGCATGTGCATGCATCTCAATGGCCCTGTCGCCAATGATCAGTCCGGCGATTGTACCCCCTATCTGTTTCTCATATCCCTCCGATGCAGCAATAAAAGATGGCGATATATTCCAGTGATCCCGCAATAATATCTTCAGCAGTTCTACTGAGGTACGGCTCTGGTAGTCCAGCAGAATAGTCTTTATTTCTTCAAGGGGAACATCACTGAACAAACAAACGCTGAACACTTCTCCCCGGGCACCAATACAATAATCAGATATGAGATGGCTTTCGGCCATTTCCGGAATAACGGCTACAGGCACCAGGCCGATGTCGATCTGTTTGGTAAGCAGCTTTTTGCCGATCCTGGACGGGTAATCTATGACCAGGTTGACCCGGTCGGCCATCAAGCCCTGTTCAAAACCATAGATCAGCGGTTTGGTATTGAGATAGCTTACGGCACCCACGGTGTACTTCTGTTGCAATTGATGTATTTTTGCCGCAAATCTACTGTAACATCATGGATTTAAACCAACTCACTTCCATTTCACCCGTCGATGGCAGGTACCGAAAACAATTACATCACCTGGCAGCCTGGTTCAGTGAATTTGCCCTCATCAGGTACAGGGTGCTGGTGGAAGTGGAGTATTTTCTTTTCCTTTCCGAAAAACGTTTTTTCAAAACCGATGCACGCACCAGGCAATACCTGCGTAAAATGGCAACCGATTTTTCGCTGGAGGATGCGCTTCAGGTGAAGGCCACCGAATCGGAGACCAACCATGATGTGAAGGCGGTGGAATATTTCCTGAAGGCCCAGCTGGATAAATGCGGTGCCGGGCACCTTAAGGAATGGGTGCATTTCGGACTCACCTCGCAGGATATCAACAATACCGCCATACCCTTGCTGTGGAAGAACAGCATCGAAACAGAATACCTGCCTGCAGTCATTAACATGCAACACCTGCTGGGTAAACTGGCCCTGGCATGGAAGGATGTTCCCATGCTGGCCCGCACCCATGGACAACCTGCTTCACCCACCCGGCTGGGTAAGGAATTCATGGTATATGTGGAGCGGCTTGAAAACCAGATCCAACTTTTCAGCTATATACCCTTCACCGCCAAGTTTGGCGGCGCCACCGGTAACTTCAATGCCCACCATGTGGCCTACCCGAAATACAACTGGATCCGGTTCGCCAACGAATTCGTGGAGAACAAATTGGGGCTCCAACGCCAGCAATACACCACCCAGGTAGAACATTACGACACCCTTGCCGCACATTTTGACGCCATCAAGCGCATCAATACCATCCTCATAGACCTGTGTCGCGACTGCTGGACTTATATCAGCCTGGATTATTTTAAACAAAGGACGAAGAAAGGCGAAGTGGGTTCTTCCGCCATGCCACACAAGGTGAACCCCATCGATTTCGAGAATGCAGAAGGCAACCTGGGTATTGCCAATGCACTGCTGGAACATTTCTCTGCCAAACTGCCGGTATCGCGTTTACAGCGTGATCTCACTGATTCCACCGTGCTTCGCAATATAGGCTTACCGGTTGCACATACCATACTGGCCCTGCAGTCCACTGAAAAAGGTATCAATAAACTGGTATTGAATGAAGCCCGCCTCAAAGAAGACCTGGAGAATAACTGGGCTGTGGTAGCGGAAGCCATCCAGACCATCCTGCGCCGGGAGCACTATCCAAAACCTTATGAGGCCTTGAAAGAACTTACCCGCGGTAAATCAGCCATCGACAAGAGGTCAATACACAAATTCATTGATCAATTGAAAGTAACCGCCCTCGTCAAAAAAGAACTCAAAAAAATAACCCCGCAGAATTATACAGGAATATGACCCTGAT
>JANYAL010000270.1 GCA_025361325.1 Bacteroidota bacterium | reverse complement strand
GCCCTTGTTCAGGAATATATGCAGCATCTTCAGTTGGAACCGGTGTTCATTGCCTTCAATCTTGTCAACATAGAACTCCAGGATATCTTTTGCCCGTATCCCTAAACGGGAAGTATAAAAGGGGAAATTGGGTTCTTCATCTGCAGCAACACGGATCCCCAGGTTGAAGGGAACTTTCACCGATTTGATATAAGCACGCAGTTCATCTACATTATCAAGGATGGGGATTACATTCTTAAACCCGGTGTTGAGGAGTCCCGCAATACGGGCAGTATAGGGTTTCTGCTTGTAGCCGTTGCATATAATAAAAGTTTCTTTGTTTATCTTCTTTTTGGCATACAGTTTCTTAATGATATCAATGTCATAGGCATAAGAGGTCTCCAGGTGGATATCATATTTCAGAGCCTCTTCCACTATAAATGAAAAATGCGAACTCTTGGTACAGTAACAGTAGTTGTATTTCCCTTCATACTTGTGTTTCCGGAAGGCGGCGTCGAACATCTTCTTGGCCTTGTTGATCTGTTTACCGATCTTAGGCAGATATGTTAATTTGAGCGGTGTCCCGTATTTGTCGATCAGGGCTTTTATGTCCAGGTCGTTGAACTGCAGGTATTCATTCTTTACCTTGAAATCTTCCTGTGGAAAATTAAAAGTCTGTTCAACCAGTTCGCTATAGGTATTATTAATATCCATCTCTCTTCCGGGTTTAGTTGTGAAACTGGCAACAAAAGTAAAGGATTGGAGTAAAAAAATGGTTAAAAATCTCTTGCAGAAAAGAGCAGCTAACCCTTTTATTGTCTAACTACCATAAACAAAGAACGTCCCTGCTGTTAGGCGGGACGTTTTATATACTTTCAACGAAATTGTTATTTCACAGAAGCTACGAGGTTCCTGAATGTTTCAGGCTCATTCATGGCGAGGTCGGCCAGCACTTTGCGGTTAAGATCGATATTCTTTGCTGCCAGTTTATGTATAAATTCGCTGTAGCTCATACCCTCTTCCCGAACTGCGGCATTGATCCGTGCGATCCATAAGGTACGGTACTCGCGTTTCTTATTCTTACGGCCAACATAACTGTATGTCAGGCCTTTTTCCATTACATTTTTGGCTACGGTATAAACATTCTTACGTTTGCCGTAAAATCCTTTGGCGGCTTTTAATATCCTTTTGCGTCGTGCCCTGCTGGCAACTGCATTTACTGAACGTGGCATATTTAATTAGTTTAAAAATTTTGTAATTTCTGGCTTGATGCGAGGTGCTCAGCCAAATTCCAGATTATTTTAACCCCAACAGTCTTTTCACAAAATGCATGTTGGCATCACTTACCACACCGTCCTTACGCATATTGCGCTTGCGCTTGGTGGATTTCTTGGTTAAAATGTGACGTTTGAAAGCTTTCTGAAAGGTGATCTTACCGGTACCGGTAACTTTAAAGCGCTTCTTAGCGCTGCTGTTGGTCTTGACCTTTGGCATTATATAACTTATTATAGTTACTCCCTGCTGGCGCCCCGAAATGACGGAGACTTTTTGGGCCTTGTGGGAAATGTGTAAAAAGAGAACTACTCTTTTGGGCGGCAAAGGTAAGGTATTTTGTGGAAATACTTATTTTTTAGAGCTGGTAAATTAAATTTCGTTGAGAATATAAATTCAATAGTTTGCAACAAAATAGCCCGATATGAAATTTATACCCCTTACATTATCACTTTCGGTCTGCTACATGGCTGGATGTAATAATTCGGGAAAAGGAACAATATCAGACAAACAATCCGACAGTTCAATAACAACCGTAAAGGACAATACACAATTAAAAGCACCTGTAACCATTGTTTTGCCGAATGGTCTTTCCAAAGAGACCCTGACCCTTAAAAGCGTTAATGAAGGGGCATACCCGTTAGCCAGCTTACATGCTGAATTGAAGGATGGAAAGTCGATTGACCTTACATTAAACCAGGAAGACCCGGGATATAGCGGCCCAAAACTCCAGGAATTAAAGAACAGTATCGGCAGGAAGTTACAGGTAACCTATTCCACAAGCCTGGATAATAATGCCATGATCATTGGTTTGAACAATGAGAATATTCTGGATGGCAAACCCATTAATCCGGCAGATACCTGGGACCTTGTAAGCGGTACCCTGGAGGCACCTGCCGTTTCGGGCGGTGACCTGCCCGATACCTTTCATATCAAGAAATCAGATGGAACACGTCTGGCCTTCCCGTTCTTCATTACCAAAGAAATGGTAGAAGCCAATGGTATACACGTGGACGTATATTATACAAAAAATGAGACCTATACGGTTAGATCCATACAACCGGCGAATCAGTAGGTCATTCGTCCATACCACCTTCCAAATTGGCTGTTTTGCTGGAATTTTCGACCAGACTGCTTATCTTATTGATCTCGGCTGGCGTAAAATAACGCCATTTGCCGGTAGGTAATCCTGACAGGGTCATGTTCATGATCCGGGTACGTTTCAGTGAAACAACGTTATATCCCTGCACTTCACACATGCGGCGTATCTGGCGGTTAAGTCCCTGTGTTAGTATGATAGTGAATCGGTCTGATCCATACTGTTTAACATAACAAGGCTTTGTAATAGTTCCCAGGATTCGCACACCGCTCCGCATGTTTGTTACAAATTCAGCTGTAAGTGGTTTATCCACCGTTACCTTATATTCCTTTTCATGTTTATTTCCTGCCCGCAGTATCTTATTGACGATGTCACCGTCGTTGG
>JANYAL010000255.1 GCA_025361325.1 Bacteroidota bacterium | reverse complement strand
TCATGGCGACAGTTCTTACTGTCACACGCAATGCATCTTCTCTATCATCATAAAAGAAAGATCCCCAGGAAGTGGAGTTATTGCTGAATATCAGGGTAGCATCCCCTGCTCCCATCGCAACAAAAAATCCATAGGTTCCTGCCTTTAAAGGTTTTCCTTCTATCAAAACATCGGTGCTGAAGGTAAATGTGGTATTCTCATTTGCTCCAGCCCGCCAGGGAGCTGCCTTACTGGTTCCAAAACCCAGGTCCCTGAATCCGTAATGTACTAATTGTCCCCAGATCTTACCTTCCCTTCCTTTAACGGCAGGCCGGTCATAATGAATGGTAACATCCGTGATTCCGATACGTTCACTTACTGTGGCCTTCTTATTACCTCCGTCTGGGACAACAGTAAGATTTTGTGCAAATACATTTGTCAACACCAATAAAATGCTTATTGAAAACAATAGTTTTTTTGAAATCATGGCTGTATTTTTTACTTGAATATAAACAGGGAATTCTTTTCAGGCTGAATAAAAATGATAAACGGCAGCAGAAAGGTATAAATGATAAATTGTATCCAATGCCCACAAAACGATGATGTGTTTAGTAAAAGCTTGTAATGTTTACAAAGCAGAAAAAAGCCTTCGATCATTATTGCATGACAAAACTATCCATGAACTTGGTGGTGAAGTTCCCTTCCCTGAAATCCTTGTTTCGCATCAATTGCTGGTGGAAAGGTATGGTGGTCTTGACCCCTTCGATCACATATTCACTTAAAGCCCTGCTCATCGTATCGATGGCTTCTACGCGTGTCTGGGCAACAGCGATGAGCTTACCGATCATACTGTCGTAATAAGGAGGAATAACATAACCGGCATATACATGGCTGTCGACCCTTACCCCATGCCCTCCCGGCTGGTGAAGTACTGTTATTCTTCCCGGGCTGGGACGGAAATCATTATAGGGATCTTCAGCATTGATACGGCATTCGATGGCATGCATTTGAGGGAAATAATTCATGCCACTTACTTTTTCACCAGCGGCGATCTTGATCTGTTCCTTGATGAGGTCGAAATTGATCACTTCCTCGGTTACACAATGCTCCACCTGTATACGTGTGTTCATTTCCATAAAGTAAAAATTGCGGTGCTTGTCCACCAGGAATTCAACAGTTCCTACACTCTCATAACGTATAGCAGAAGCCGCTTTTATGGCAGCAGCACCCATGGCATCCCTAAGTTCCGGTGTCATAAAGGGCGATGGAGATTCTTCTACCAGTTTCTGGTGTCGGCGCTGAATGGAACAGTCCCGCTCACTCAAATGGGATACATGCCCATATTGGTCTCCGGCAATCTGTATCTCTATATGTCGTGGTTCTTCCACGAATTTTTCCATATAAATGCCGTCATTCTTGAATGAAGCAGCGGCTTCAGCCTTGGCATTATCGTAATTCCTCTCTAGTTCGCTTTCTTCCCAAACCACCCTCATTCCTTTACCCCCACCCCCTGCAGGTGCTTTCAATATGATTGGGTAACCGATATTCCTGGCTGCAGATTTTGCATGCTCCACACTTTCCAGCAAACTTTCAATACCGGGCACAACAGGTACACCGGCCTTTATCATGGTCTCCTTGGCAGTTATCTTATCCCCCATGGCATTTATCATCTCCGGAGTTGGACCGATGAATTTTATTCCATGATCACCGCAGATTTTTGCAAACTTGCTATTCTCGGCCAAAAACCCGTAGCCGGGGTGAACGGCATCTGCATTAGTAATCTCGCATGCCGCCATGATATGAGCCATATTCAGGTAACTGTCCAAGCTGGCTGGTTTCCCTATACAAACGGCCTCGTCCGCAAATTTGACATGCAAGCTGTCCTTATCAGCAGTAGAATAAACGGCTACCGTTTTGATACCCATTTCGCGGCAGGTTCGTATTACACGGAGTGCTATTTCTCCACGGTTGGCGATCAGTATTTTTTTGAACATAAAGTAAGTTTGAAAATTTCAACAACAGAGATCTGCAATTGCAAGTGGTGAGAGTTTTGAGCCGTTGCACATTGGTTCATGGCCAATTTGCTCATTTAAGAGGGTTCTACCAAAAACAAAGGCTGATCATACTCTACCGGGCTGGCATCTTCCACCAGAATCTTGATTATCTTACCCGATATTTCACTTTCTATTTCATTAAAAAGCTTCATGGCTTCAATAATGCAGACAACTTTTCCAGGGTTCACCTCATCTCCCACATTCACAAAAATCGGTTTACCGGGCCCGGCCTGACGGTAAAATGTACCGATCATAGGACTTTTAATAGTTAGTAATTTGTCTTCTTTAGGCGTTGCTGCTTGTTTTTTGGAAGCCGGTGGTGATACAGGATGGGCCTCCTGCTGAGTCTGGAGTGTGTTGAAAGCAGGGGCTTGTGAACTTCCTGCTATGATATGTTGAACGGGTTCCTTTTTTTGTTTGACTGTTATTTTAACTCCTTCCTCCTCGATCGTGATTTCTCCTATATTGGTCTTATTGATCAACTTTACTAATTCCTGGATTTGCTTGATGTCCATGTAAAATGATTAAATGATTAATTTTTGATAACAAATAGGACAGCTAAGGTAATAAATGATTAACCAATATACTAATCATTTAAAATTAAAAACCCCTAAAATGGGGTATTTTTATTCAAAAAAAGGGGTAAAATTGGCGAAAAATGGTCAAAATAGATTAAAAATAGCTAAAAGTTAAAAAAGAATTACTTGCATAATCTGCATCCATTTTTATACATTATTGATACGTTGAAAAGTTTACGAAATGGTCCTTATTTGACCCTTTCTACATATTCTCCGGTCTTGGAATTGATCCGGATCAACTCACCCTCATTCACAAAAAGAGGAACATTAACGGTAGCCCCAGTCTCAACCGTTGCTGGCTTCAAAGTACGGGTCGCCGTATCGCCCTTCATCCCAGGTTCACTGTAAGTGACCAGTACTACGATCTTATCCGGAAGTTCAACACCCATTGGCTGGTCGGTCTCTCCATTGATCAATACCATAACCTCCTGGCCATCCTTTAAAAATCTGGGTGCGTCCACCATGGTTTCCGGCACAGTGATCTGTTCAAAAGTTTCAGTATCCATGAAGCTATAGCCCGTATCATCCTTATATAGATACTGGTAAGGTTTTTTTTCAACACGAACAGGGAATATCGTCTCCCCACTATTCCATGTCACTTCAATGGTACGGTTGTTGTCAACCCCCTTTAATTTTGCCCACACTTTAGCTGCAGCACGAGCCGTTTTATTCTGGCCGAATTCAATTACTGTATAGAGACTCCCGTCCACTTTAATGATCAGCCCTGAACGCATATCTGCTGTAGTTGCCATACTAAATTTATTTTAGCTGGGTGCAAAAGTAGTGGAATTTTTTCGTTTTCGCGGAGCATAACCACTTTTAAGAGATTTTTCTTAGTCAGGATAATCAAAAAAAACTTTTCAGAAAATTAAGGATAGGTATCACATGAAAAACTTCAAAGCTTTATTTACCGGAAAAAAGTAACCGGTATCCCCCTAATTTCAAATCACCTCATTAACAATCCGTTATCAACCAAAATAATTAGCTTTATAAAAATAGTACCATTGAAAAAGATCATTTTATTAATGCTTTTCTCGGCCATTTGTACCAAGAACTTTGCCCAGGCAGATACTTCTTTATTATACCTGCGTTTCCCCATTCTGCCTGCCCTGAACCTTGTGAATGTCACAGATAGTTCAAAATTCAACAATGCCAGCTTAAAAAAGCATACGGCCACACTGATTATGATTTTCAGCCCGGATTGCGAACATTGTCAGCACGAGACCAAAATGCTCAAGGAGCATATTGATCTTTTTAAAAAAATTCAGATCGTCATGTCTTCCCCTTTAGAATATAAATTCCTTAAAAGATTTTACAATGATTACAGGATTGCTGATTATCCCAATATCATCATAGGGTCAGACCCGGGTTATTTCCTGGGAACCTTTTACCATGTAAGATCCTTCCCGTCCCTTTTCCTTTATGACAAGAAGGGAAATTTTGTAAAGGCTTTTGACGGCAGTGTACCCATAGAACAAATTGCCGAAGCCTTATAAACCACTGATCCATATGTTAAAAAGTCTTAACCTCATCCTTTTTCTAATTTCTCTGTCATTCGCCGGATTTTCACAGTATGACACAATTCCGCCTGTCCAGAAGACGAAGATCCAACCCCCATTCACCCTCTTGTCCATAGATTCTGTGGCATTTTCCCAGGAGGTGTTAGATACCGGCAAGAACACTATCCTCATGCTGTTCAACCCCGAATGCGAGCATTGCCGTAAACAACTGGAGAGGTTTTTACAGATGCCGGAATTTTATGGCCCCGTTCAACTTGTAATGATCTCCATTGAAACGCTTGAAAAGACCAAACATTTTTACCAGCGGCATCACCTTGCCAATTATCCTTTCATTCACTTGGGAAAGGACCAAAAAAGGTTTTTTATCTCATACTTTCGTGCCGAGACAATACCTGTACTCGCTTTCTATGACCGGAAGAAACACCTCCGCTTTTTCAAACAGGGCGATGTAACGGAAGAAGAGATACGGGAAGCACTAAAATAATTTAGCCTTTACCAAACGAAAAAGCAGGAATCGAGTACCTTTAAAGCGCAAATTTATTTCTCCACTTCATAAATAATGATCACATGAAAATAACTGTAGTAGGCGCTGGTGCTGTAGGTGCAACTTGTGCAGATAATATTGCCCGTGCCCAAATATGCGACGAACTTGTTTTACTGGATATCAAGGAAGGAATTGCAGAAGGAAAGGCCATGGATATGATGCAGACAGCCACCCTGTTTGGTTATGATAGCCGTATCACCGGCAGTACGAATGACTATTCTAAAACTTCAGGTTCCGCAGTAGCCGTCATCACTTCAGGTATCCCCCGTAAACCGGGCATGACACGGGAGGAACTAATCGGCATCAATGCCGGTATAGTTAAGACTGTTACGCAGAATATCCTGCAATATTCACCAGATGCCATCATTGTTGTAATCAGTAACCCCATGGATACCATGACATACCTTGCCCTGAAATCCAGCGGACTGCCCAAGAACCGGATCATTGGTATGGGGGGTATTTTAGACAGCAGCCGTTTCAAGTATTATTTATCCAAAGCCATAGGATGTACTTCTACCGACCTGCAGGGTGTGGTTATTGGCGGACATGGAGATACTACCATGATCCCCATGGCCAGACTAGCCACTTACCAGGGCGTCCCTGTTGCCAATTACTTAACTGCAGAAGTTTTAAAGAAAGTGGTCGCTGATACCATGGTAGGCGGCGCAACCCTTACCGGTCTTTTGGGAACTTCAGCTTGGTATGCTCCGGGTGCTGCCGGCGCAGCACTCGTAGAAGCAATTGTACGGGATGAGAAAAAGCATTTCCCATGTTGCGTCTACTTGGAAGGTGAATATGGTCATTCAGATATCTGCATCGGTGTACCTGTGATCATTGGTAGGGACGGCTGGGAAAAGATCATCGATTACAAATTGACCGCTGAAGAAAAGACAGTATTTGATAAAAGTGCCGGAGCCGTGAGGAGCATGAATGAAGTACTAAGCACATTGGCCGTCTGACCTGGACAACTGAGCGCATTCTTTTAAAATCATTTTTCAAAAAAGAAGCCTGATAAAAAATCAGGCTTCTTTTTATATTAAGAATATCTACAACTTTGCGCTAAAGGCTTTTTGATAATTTAATACAATAAGGTTCGTATGTTTTCTTCTGGGTTGCCGGATAGGTGATCATCAAGGTTTGAAATACAGCCGTCCCGGGTTGCCCCATATAATCTATGTTCTTTTTCCTTGTTTTGCAATACACGATATTCCCTTTTTCATTAATCCCCGAAACTACGAACCAGTCTTTGGTAATGTGTTTATAGATCAACTTTAGTTGGCCGGTTGCAGACTCAAACTCCTGGTCTAGCCGGTCAAAATCTTCAATGGCCAGCCTTCCGAAAGCACGGATCTCAGCCTTTTTATCAGCAGACAGGAAAACCATTCCATCATTGTTCTCAGGCGGGGGCTGACTCCTGAAATAATGGGGGTATTCGCTACATAAATTAAATCGCGAATTTCAGAATTGGTCATATACCTGGGCATGGATAATACCTGCGGCAAGCAATAAAAATGGCAGTATTAATGATCTAAGCATAGTAACAGTCTTTTAAATTGATCATATATATTGTTTATGGTACCAGAAACTGAAACCAACATAAAACTAATTTATTCCGTCTGCCGTCATTTCCTTATTGATCTTCACCACTAATCCTTGCAGTACTTTTCCCGGTCCGCATTCAGTGAAACGGGTGGCGCCGTCCCTGATCATTGCCTCCACGCTTTGTGTCCATCTTACCGGGGCGGTCAGCTGTTCGATGAGATTAGCTCTTATAATTTTGGGATCAGTTACGGCATTTGCAGTAACATTCTGGTATACCGGGCATTGAGGCTCGTGGAAGACGGCCGCTTCTATCGCTGCCTCCAGTTCTAACTTAGCGGAAAGCATCAGGGGAGAATGAAAGGCGCCGCCTACAGGTAAAACAATTACACGCTTTGCACCTGCAGCCTTCATTCTTTCACAGGCAATCTCAATGGCTTTCAAAGAACCGCTAATGACCAACTGCCCCGGACAGTTATAATTGGCAGCGACCACTACCTCGCCAGTTTCTTTTTGTACCGAGGCACATACTTCCTCAACTATTTCATCCGCCAGTGCAAGCACAGCAGCCATGGTTGAAGGATTCATCTCACAGGCTTTTTGCATGGCCGATGCTCTGATGGAAACTAGTTTCAGGCCTTGTGTGAAATCGAGTGTATCGTTGGCCACTAGAGCTGAGAACTCACCCAGTGAATGTCCGGCCACCTTCTCCGGTAGTGCACCAGTGATGGTCTTGTAAGCAATGACAGAATGTATGAAGACAGCCGGCTGGGTGACATTGGTCTGCTTCAGTTCTTCCTCATTGCCGCTGAACATGATATCTGAAATGCGAAACCCCAGGATGGCATTTGCCTGCTCGAACAGATCTTTCGCCGTAGGGTTAGTGTCATAAAGACGTTTACCCATACCCGGAAACTGGGATCCCTGACCCGGGAAGACAAATGCATGTGCCATATTCGTTGTTTTGATCCACAAATAAACTAAAAAAGAAAATCAAAACCTATTAGATGTCGCAGGTATACAAGTATCCTGCAGTTCCAATTGCCTTCAGTAAAAGTAGAAATATTTAATGCCGAAAGATTTGAAAATCATACAGGTCTAATGCAGCTTCGCGGTGATCAGCTTCAGGAATTCACTGCGCGTCTCATTCTTTGCAAATTCCCCGTAAAAGGCGGAAGTGGTTGTAACGGAATTCTGTTTCTGTACACCACGCATCATCATGCATAAATGGGAGGCTTCTATAACAACCGCTACTCCAAGCGGATCAAGTGTTTCCTTGATGCAATCCAGTATTTGGTTGGTAAGTCTTTCCTGTACCTGCAGACGGCGACTGAATATATCTACCACCCGGGCGATCTTGCTAAGTCCGGTTATAAAGCCATTGGGGATATAGGCAACATGTGCTTTTCCGAAAAAAGGCACCAGGTGGTGTTCACACAAGCTGTAAAGTTCAATATCCTTTACAATGATCATTTCGTTCACTTCCTCATGGAATTTTGCAGAAGACAGCACGGCGTTGGCATCCAGGTGGTAGCCCTGGGTGAAGAACTGCATGGCTTTGGCAATACGCTCGGGCGTTTTCTTAAGCCCTTCCCGATCTGGGTCTTCTCCCAGCAAACCGATTGCTTCCCGGTAATTGTGCATGAGTCCTTGTGTCACGACCTCGTTATACTGTTCCAATTTCTTATATGCCATAATTGTAATTTTATTTATTGAGCCTTTCCCCGAAATATTCCACATAGATCCTTGCCGTTTCGCAGAGTTTTACACAATGCAAGGTAGTTCCCTCTGCTTTCAGAACAGGTTCCAGTTGTTCCCAGATGGATATAGCAAGGTTCTCGGCAGTCGTAAATTTGCCAGACATGAAATCCACGTCGAGGTTAAGGTTCTTATGGTCAATCTTGTCACAGACCGTTTCGGTGATGATCTCGCTGAGCCGCTTGGCATTGAAGATGAAACCTGTATCGGGCATGGTCTCCCCTTTTACTGTAACAAATATTTCGTAATTATGCCCATGCCAGTTCTCGTTGGCGCATTTGCCGAAAACTTCCTTATTCTTTTCAGGGGTCCAGTCAGGGTTCCACAATTTATGAGCTGCGTTGAAATGCTCCAGCCTCGTTAAATACACCATGTTTATTTTTTTTGCAAAGGTAGGATTAAAGGGTTTATGCATTTATAACACCGGTTTGTAAAAAAAGTTCAACTTTGCAGTATGCAGATTCTTATCGTTGCTGCCACAGAAAAGGAGCTCGAACCCTTTGCAGCCGTTCACCCGGGTACTGATCTTCTCATAACCGGGATTGGTATCGCTGCTACCATTTATCACTTGCAAAAAAGAATTCAGCAGATCGATTACGACCTGGTAATACAAGCGGGCATAGCCGGAAGCTTCAGCCAGGAATTAAAACCAGGTCAGACCGTTCTGGTTTGCAAAGACAGTTTTGGCGACCTGGGCATGGAAATGAACGGGTGCTTCTCAACGGTATTTGAAGCCGGATTCGGCAGCAAGGATGAGTTTCCGTTCACCAACGGATGGCTGGAGAACCCGCATACATTATTAAGATCTATTCTCCTGCCCATTGTTCAGGGTGTTACCGTGAACAAAGTTTCAGATAATCCAGAACAGAAAGCAGAACTTATCCGCCATTTTGCACCGCAAACTGAGAGTATGGAAGGTGCGGCACTGCACTATGTTTGCCTGCAGGAAAACCTTCCCTTCCTCCAGCTCAGGACCATTTCTAATTATGTAGGTGAAAGAGACCGGGGCAAATGGAAGATGAAAGAGGCTTTAGAAAATCTAAATGAGGAACTCGACAAGTTAGTAGGGAGAATAAATAGCTGAGCGTTACAAGCTGCGAGCAACTTGATTCAACTATAAACTATGTATCAGAAAATAACAAATAACAATTACCCATGAACATCTCCCTCGGCTTCTCCCCCTGTCCCAACGACACATTCATTTTTGATGCACTGGTCAATAAAAAGATCGAAACGGAAGGCCTGGAATTTGATGTTGTACTTGAAGATGTACAGACCCTGAACCAATGGGCCATTGCCGGAAAACTAGACATCACCAAGTTGAGCTATGGAGTATTGCCACTGGTGCTGGATAAATACAGGGTGCTCAACAGCGGCAGTGCGCTGGGGCGTGGTGTAGGACCGCTATTGATCAAAAACCCCCTCTGCACCCTAAAGCGGGAACCTCTTGAAGACCAAATCGAAATTGAAAATTCTCTGGTTGCCATACCCGGTGAAAATACCACGGCACATTTACTTTTTTCGCTTGCGTATCCCAAGGCTGAGAACAAGATCTTTTTGCGGTATGATCAGATCGAAGATTTTGTGTTATCCGGAAAAGGCCCGGGGGTGATCATACACGAGAACCGGTTCACGTATCAGCAAAAAGGACTGGAGAAAATCATCGACCTGGGCGAATACTGGGAGACCGAAACGGGCCGCCCTATTCCACTGGGAGGCATCATGATCCGTAAAGACGTGGGGGAACCAACTGCCCGTAAAGTGGACCACCTGATCAGGCAAAGCATTGAGTATGCGTATACACAATATCCCCAGCTCAACGATTATATTCGGTACAACTCCCAGGAAATGAGCGAGGATGTGATACGGCAGCACATTGACCTCTATGTGAATCAGTTCTCTATTGAGTTAGGAGAGGAAGGGAAGGACGCTGTGAAAAAATTACTGGAGGTATACTGGCGCATGAAACCGAGTGCACTGGGCGTTCCAGGGGACATATTCTATAACTGAAGAACAGTATCTCACTGAATGATGAATAAATAAGACAAAGCCACAAAGTTTCTTTACGGCTTTTTGCATTTTATCTTTGCAGTTCTTACGTGAAATAAAGATCCTATGCTGCGTTAGGCTTCAATGCTTTCGCATAGGTCTCCAAACAGCGTTTCCGCGCCAGTTCATGTTCCACTATAGGCCTGGGGTAACTTAAATGTGTATATTCAGGAACCCATTTCTTTATATAGGTATGTTGGGGATCGAATTTCTCGGTCTGCAGCCGGGGATTGAAGATGCGGAAATATGGGGCCGCATCACAGCCACTGCCTGCGGCCCATTGCCAGCCGCCGTTGTTGGCGGCCAGGTCAAAGTCCAGCAGTTTATTTGCGAAATAAGCTTCACCCAGTCGCCAGTCAAGCAGGAGATGCTTGGACAGGAAGGAGGCCACGATCATTCGCAGCCGGTTATGCATGAAGCCGGTTGCATTGAGTTCGCGCATGCCGGCATCTACGATAGGGTAACCTGTTTGTCCCAGGCACCATTTTTCAAATTCACCTTCATCTCGTCTCCATTCAATTGCGTCATATTCCCTTTTGAAGGAATTCCCCGTCCCCACCCTGGGGAAATGCCAGAGGATCATATGATAAAAATCGCGCCAGATGAGCTCGTTCAGATATGTCTCGCTGAGCCCCCTGCTTTTAAGCGCTATTTCCCGGATGCTCACTGTGCCAAAACGCAGGTGCACTCCCATCTTTGAGGTTCCGGTCAAGCCCGGGAAATTCCGCTGTTCACCATAGTCCTTAACAATGGCCTCATCCAGTTCCTGTGAGGGAAAGGGAAGGTCTACTGACCGGAAACCCAGTGACCGCAAACTGGGAATGACCCGTGGTTCCTGTTTATGAAAATGATGGAAAAGAGATTGATTGGGATACGGCTCCAGATCCTTATCTGTCAGCACCGATTTCCATTTCCTGCTGTAGGGGGTAAATACCGTGTAGGGGTTGCTGTTGTCCTTTATTACTTCATCCATTTCGAATATGACCTGGTCTTTGTATGAGCGGAACATTACCCCCTGCGCCTTCAGGCGTTCCTGGATGGTTTTATCCCGTTCCTGCGCATA
Source organism: Bacteroidota bacterium (assembly GCA_025361325.1). Classification (GTDB taxonomy): domain Bacteria; phylum Bacteroidota; class Bacteroidia; order Chitinophagales; family Chitinophagaceae; genus Ferruginibacter. Next base: position 1,979 of record JANYAL010000255.1, on the reverse strand, counting down.
GGGCTCATAGTCGTGGTTGGTAAATACGGTATTGATGGAATATTTGATCAACAACTGACTGAACACTTCAGCAGGAGTTCCGTGATACACTTCCAGCGAGGAGCCCAGCATAACCAGCTCAATCTGCATCTGTTTCAGGGCGGCATAGATGAATTCAACGCGACGATCGCTCTTCTCTTCCAGTTCATTCAGTATGTTCGTATCAAAGATAAAAATGGGGATCACCGGTATGCCCCCGGCCAGCGCATGGTAAAGACCGGCATTATCATTCAATCGCAGGTCTCTTCGGAACCAGAAAATGTTTACAGTACGCATATAGTACACAACAAAATATTCAGGAAATGGTTGGCAGCAACAATTGGTAGATCCGCTGCGTTATAATATTGCCGTACGTGCTGTCACCTACACGCTTCACCCAGCGAATATCGTAAATGGAATTAGACAAAAAAACTTCATCAGCATCCAGCAGTTCCCGGACCATTACCTGCTTTTCTTCCAAGGGCCAACTGCCAACAGCCAACTCCTTTATGATTGCCTTTCGCATCACCCCTGCCACACAGCCTTCTTCCAGTGCTGGTGTAATTACAGTTCCGCCCTTAACCAAGAAGACGTTGGCAATGGTACTGTCGCAGATCCTTCCCTGGCTGTTGAGAATGATGGCATCGTTCCAATGCTGTTCTTTGGCATGCAGGGCAGCCATCACATAGGGCAGGTAATTATTATGTTTGAGGTTGCTGAGGATATCGGCAGACTTATTGACACCGGGGCAAATGCCCAATACCAGTCCGTTGCTGTTAAGACCGTTGCCGATGGTTCCGGAAAGGGCCCAGGTTTCGATGATATAATTGGGGAAATGGTTTACAGCATCATATAATCCGCCGTCACCCCGGATAACGGTCAGCCGTATGCGGGCTGCGCGTACATGGCCGTTCTTTTTGACCAGTGCGAGAATCTCGTCCTGTAACCTGCCGGGACTGAAATGACGGGGCACTTCAAATTTAAGTATCCCCATCCCTTTCCACAGGCGTGCCAGGTGTTCATCGGCAAAGACCAGGCGGCCGTTGAGGCACTTGATGGTTTCAAACAGCCCGTCCCCATAGCGAAGCCCCCTGTTGGCCACACCTATGACCGGACTACCCTCCGGAAACAGTTTACCGTTATAATTGAAGTGGGGCATGGGCAAATATATATCAAGAAGAGAAACAAAGGGTCGGGAGAAAAAAAGAGAAAGGAGCTTCAGGAGCGGGTTTAAAGATTGTTATCCAATCAATATTTGGGGTCCTGGGAAGAAAAGGAAGATAAGGAGATAATTCGACCCCCTGGTGCTCCTTTTCTCCCGGAACTCCCGGCCTTGAGAATAAAAAAAATCCCGCAGAGGCAGCGGGATGGTTTCTTCACTATGGTTACAGAAAACTGTTCGGTATTCAGAGTTCAACATTGAGTATTTTATGTTTCACTGCGTACATAATTAGGCCGGCGGTGCTTTTTGCACCTGTTTTTACTTTCAACTTATCGCGGATGGCTTCCACAGTACGGGGGCTGAGGTCGACCATATCTGCGATCTCCTTGGTGCTCTTTTCCTCGCACATCAGCTTCAGGATCAGCATTTCCTTGTCGTTCAGGTTTGCTTCCTGTAGCTGCAGTTTCTGCGGAATTAGGGTATGGCGCTGTTTCAGGTTAGTAAGCAAGGCCTTATTGGTCAGTGCATTGAAATAATATTCCTGTTCGAAGCAGGTCTTGATAGCTTCGTAGATAATCTCGCTGTCACTGGTCTTAGTAAGGTAACTGTTGGCACCCAGTTCCATCAGTTTGGTGATCATGCTATGATCGTCCATCATGGTGAGCATAATGACCCTGGTATTGGGATAAAGTTTCTTGATATCGGGAAGGGCAGTAATACCGTCCATGATAGGCATTTGTATATCTAGCAGGATCACATCGGCCGGTATCATTCTGAGCATGTTGAGCAGGTGAACGCC
>JANYAL010000208.1 GCA_025361325.1 Bacteroidota bacterium | reverse complement strand
TTAAAATGGAATTGCTCGCCGTAGACTATGAACCCTTTGTTGGACCAACACCAACAAGGCTGATCTACCGGTTCCGGTATACATATCAGGCTAGCGGAGCCAGGACTTTTTAAAATGATAATCCTTAATCAAAAGCTTCCCTATATGGGAGGCTTTTTTTATGAAGAAGGTCTATTTGTTTGTACTTTAAAAAAGGAGACCGTTGCTAGAATACCCCCGTCATTACCATAATAAACCCCTTCACTGACAAAAATACTTATGCCCGGAATTTTATCTGTGCCGACAACCAGGCAGATTATATTTTGGGTGTATCCTATTCAGTTTAATTAACGCCATTACTGTGCAATAAGATCAAAAATATGGAGCAGTTCGGCCGGTAATTAAAAGATCCGCATTCCCTTAAAATAAACCGCTATCGCCAAGCAAGTAAACACTGAAGCAGCTGTATCTGTCATTCGTATTATTCTCAAATGAACCCGCCGCAAGCCGGGAATTTCCCCGTAATCTAAACCCGCTATTTTCCTACCTTTGCACACTTATTTAAAGACCGACCGAAGAATATATGCCAGCCAGATACAAAGAATTCCAGCAACTGAACCTGCCCGGCATCGGGCAGGAGATACTGGCCAATTGGGAAGCCCTCAACACATTCGAAAAAAGTGTGGAGCTAAGGGAGGGTAGAACGCCCTTTGTTTTCTATGAAGGCCCCCCAAGTGCAAACGGTATGCCCGGCATCCACCACGTCATTTCAAGGACGCTCAAGGACCTGGTGTGCCGATACAAGACCATGCAAGGGTTCCAGGTAAAACGCAAGGGAGGCTGGGACACGCATGGCCTGCCCGTGGAACTGGGTGTTGAAAAAGAAATGGGTATCAGCAAGGAAGACATCGGTGTGAAGATCTCGGTGGAGGATTATAATAAGAAATGCCGCGAAGTGGTGATGCGGTACAAAGACAAATGGGATGATATCACCAAAAAGATGGGATACTGGGTAGACCTCAATAATCCCTATGTGACCTTTGAGAACAATTATATTGAAACACTTTGGTGGTGTTTGAGTGAACTGTATAAGAAAGGATACCTCTACGAAAGCGTCAGCATCCAGCCTTATTCACCCGCTGCAGGAACCGGTTTGTCATCCCATGAACTGAACCAGCCCGGCACTTACAAAGATGTGAAAGATACCAGTGCGGTAGTGATGTTCAAGGCATTCAATGCGACATTGGCCCATAAATCATTAGGCACTTTCTTAACGACGAATGACCTAATGTCAATTGACATTTTTTTCATGGCCTGGACCACTACACCATGGACCCTTCCTTCCAACCTTGGCCTAACCGTGGGCCCCAATATCGAATATGCGCTGTTAAAGACATTCAATCCCTATACGCATCTTCCCATTCATGTGATCCTGGCTGATGCTTTGATAGGAAAATACTTCAAACCCGAAGGGGAGAACGGGGATTTTGACAATTACAATACGCATATAAAACTGATACCCTGGACGATTCTGGCCAGATTCAGGGGATCCGAACTGGAAGGTATCGAATATGAACAACTGCTCCCATCCGAAGCTGGTAGCCTGGAAAAGATACAGGAGATCACCCCCGGTGCACAACCGTTCAGGGTCATTACAGGAGATTTTGTGACCACCGAAGATGGTACTGGTATCGTACATACCGCCCCGGCATTTGGTGCGGATGACTACCGGGTCGGTAAGAAAAATAATTTAGGCATACTTACCCTGGTGGACAAGGAAGGAAAATTTGTGGAAGGCCTGGGCGAATTCAGTGGCCGTTTTGTAAAGAACTACAAGGACGATGCAGATTATGTAGATGTGAATATCGATATCAGTGTAAAACTGAAGAAGGAGAACCGGGCCTTCAAAGTGGAAAAATACGAACATAGCTACCCCCATTGCTGGCGTACCGATAAGCCCATCATCTATTACCCCCTGGATGCCTGGTTCATCCGTACAACGGCTGTCAAGGACAGGATGGTGGAACTGAACAAGACCATCAACTGGAAACCTGCAGCCACTGGTACAGGCCGCTTCGGTAACTGGCTGGAGAACATGGTAGACTGGAACCTAAGCCGCAGCCGGTTTTGGGGAACACCCCTGCCCATCTGGAAAACAGAAGACGGGGAAGAACAAAAATGCATCGGCAGCATTAATGAACTGAACAGCGAAATTAAGAAAGCGAGCCAGGTACTGGGCGGGGAAACCAATAAACACTACCTGCATGAAGGCATACTTGACCTGCATAAGCCATATGTAGACGATATAATACTGGTCAGCGATTCGGGCAAACCCATGAAGCGTGTATCCGACCTGATCGACGTCTGGTTCGATAGTGGCGCCATGCCCTATGCCCAATGGGGACTTGATATGACCAAAGTTAAAAAAGGTGACCCCTACCCCTTCGGGGAAGGCTGGGATGGGGCCTTCCCTGCAGATTTTATCGCTGAAGGAGTAGACCAGACCCGGGGCTGGTTCTATACCCTTCATGCCCTGGGTGTACTGTTATTTGATTCTGTTGCCTATAAGAACGTGGTGAGCAATGGCCTGGTACTTGACAAGAATGGCAATAAAATGAGCAAACGCCTGGGAAATGTGGTAAACCCTTTTGACACCATCGAAACATATGGACCCGATGCCACACGATGGTACTTAATCACGAATGCATCGCCATGGGACAGCCTGAAATTCGATGTGGAAGGCATTAAAGAAGTGCAACGCAAATTCTTTGGTACACTCTACAACACCTACCAGTTTTTTGCACTCTATGCCAACGTGGACGGCTTTGCATTCAAAGAAAATTATATTCCGGTACAAGACAGACCCGAACTGGACCAGTGGATCATTTCTTCACTGAACTCTTTGATCAGAACTTGCCGGCAGCAATTCGATGATTACGAACCTACCATTGCCGGCCGTGCGATAGAAGATTTTGTAGATGAGCACCTGAGCAACTGGTATGTGCGCCTTTGCCGTCGTCGTTTCTGGAAAGGTGATTATGAGCATGATAAGGTATGCGCTTACCAGACCTTGTATGAATGCCTGGAAACACTCAGCAGGCTGATGGCCCCGGTTGCACCGTTCTTTGCCGACTGGCTCTTTCTCAACCTGAATGCCGCAACCGGTCGCTATATACAAGGATCCGTTCATCATGTTGATTACCCGGTCGAAACAGAAGGCCTCATCAACACCGACCTGGAAAAAAGGATGCAACTGGCACAGGATGCCTGTTCCCTGATACTGTCGCTCCGAAAAAAAGTGAACCTGAAGGTCCGGCAACCCCTGCAGAAGGTCTTTATCCCTGCTATGGACAGCATGATGGCAGAAAGGATACAGCAGGTGCAGGACATCATCAAAGCCGAAACCAATATCAAGGAAGTGGATGTGCTGGGCGCCGAAAATGATTTTATTCTCAAAAAAGCAAAAGCTAATTTCAAGACCCTTGGAAAGAAACTGGGCCCCAAAATGAAATGGGCCGCAGAACAGATTGCAGGTTTCGATAATATAACAATTAGTAGTATACAAGAAGGTGAATACCTGTTAAACCCTGATTTCAACTCCAAAGGCGAAGAACCCATTCATATCAACGCAGAGGACCTTGAAATAACAACAGACGAAATTCCTGGTTATGAATTAGCAGCAAAAGGAACATTAACAGTTGCATTAGATATTACAATTACTGATGAATTGAAAAAAGAAGGAGATGCCAGGGAATTTGTTAACCGTATCCAGAATATAAGGAAGGACAGTGGCTTCAACCTCACCGACCGGGTTGAACTGCAGGTTCTAGAAAATGCTGAGATGCAACCCTCATTAATTCAATATAAAGACTATATTTGCGCCGAAATTCTGGCAGATTCATTAACTTTTTTACCGGTTATTGATGGCGGCACTCAAATTGAAGTGAATAGTATTACATTACAAGTGAACGTATTAAAAAAAGGAAATTAGTATGGCAACAAAAAAGCATGCACCCGGCAAATCCGGGAAGGCTGTTCCAAAAAAGCCTGCAAAACCCGTAAAAAAAGCAGCTCCTGCTAAGAAAAATGTAAAATCAGCTCCTAAAAAAGCGCTGAAACCTGTAAAGAAGGCTGCCCATAAACCAGTTCCAAAAGCCAGCAAGCCTGCACTTAAAAAGGCAGTGAAGCCTGTTAAGTCTGTTAAGTCTGTTAAGTCTGTTCATACTAAATCAGCGAAATCTATCCCTAAACCAGTACATAAGAAAACCATACCTGCAAAAGCTGTACCTCTAAAAGGCGGAAAGACCGCAATGAAACCAATGCCAAAAAAACCAGAATTAAAGAAAGCCGTAATAAATAAATCTATAGTTAAGAAAGTATTAGCTAAATCCGTACCTGTAAAATCAACTCAACCTTTAAAGGCCAAAGATATCAAGATCATCCCTGCCAAACCGGTGGTTCTGCCTAAAATCAATACCAAAACATCCCGTAAATACCAGCCGGATTTCACCAAATCGGTTCTGGATCAGCCGGTACATGACCTGGGAGCACCCATTGTAAGGTATTCTGATGCCGACCTGGCCGAATTCAGGGAACTGATTCAACGCAAACTGGAATCGGCAAAGAAAGAATTATCTTACCTGCAGGGCCTTATCACCCGCAAGGATGAGATGGGAGGCGATAATGATGATGCCCGTTACATGACCATGGAAGATGGCAGCATGAGTATGGAAAGGGAACAGCTTAGCCAGATGGCCAGCCGCCAGATCACATTCATCGATCACCTGGAAAAAGCCCTGATGCGTATCGAGAACAAGACCTATGGTATCTGCCGGGTTACCGGTCGCCTGATCGATAAAGCCCGCTTACGCGCCGTGCCACATGCTACTTTGAGTATTGAGGCTAAGATGGGAGCTATCAAGTAATACCCACCCACCCCCTGATGGGGAACCAGGCATAAAAATTTGTAAAGAGAATTGTGTAAGCGATTCTCTTTTTTTTGTCAAAAGGATACACATAGTTTCTCTTAGCTATTCTTTGTGTGTCTTTATTCCTTTGTGTTTCTTTGTAGTATAAATTTGAACTATGTTCAAAAAACTACGCACCGTCATATATCATGTAGATGACCTTCAGAAAGCAAAAGCCTGGTATGCCGATCTTACCGGCGTGCAACCCTATTTCGATCAGGTCTTTTATGTTGGTTTCGATATCAATGGCTTTGAACTGGGGCTCGATCCCGACTTTGAAGATGTCCTGGAAAGAGGTTCACAGGCGGTGGCATACTGGAAAGTGGATGATATAGAAGCGACCGTAAAGAAATTCACAAATGCAGGGGCTATCCTCAGTAGCAAGATCAAAGAAGTTGGGGGAGGTATTAAAATGGCGACAGTTATAGATCCATGGGGTAATGCGGTGGGAATTATCGAAGAGGCATAGATTATCAGATCTCATTTTCCCTTACTAGTAATACAGCAAACCTGATCCAAAAAATGTATGAAAATTGGAACTGCTATACGGGTTTTAAACGGCAGTCTTACAAGTGCCCCACAAAGGTTTTGGTGGGGATTTGTTTAGGTCTTCCCTATGACTTCACCAGGTCTTCATTGGTAAAAAGGCCACCCGACCTAAACAAATCATATCGAAGAGCCCTATTAGAACCGGGGAGGAGCGTAAAAAGGTCATGCGCAATTAATATCTAATTTATTATACTGAACCCGCCTGGGATTCAAGTCAAAATTCACAATAATAACTTACCAGGATGGTGTTTTACCGCACCTCCTGCATATCCACCAGTTTCTTGTAGAACCCGTTCTGGGCGATGAGACTGTCGTGTGTGCCCCGTTCAACGATCTCGCCTTTTTGCAATACGATGATCTCATGGGCATGGCGTATGGTGGATAAACGGTGGGCGATCACGATGGAGGTACGGTTGGTCATGAGGTTATTGATGGCATCCTGAACCAGGCGCTCACTTTCCGTATCAAGCGAAGAAGTGGCCTCATCCAGTATCAGGATGGGCGGGTTCTTCAGCACGGCCCTTGCAATGGTAAGCCGCTGCCTTTCGCCCCCGCTGAGTTTGGCGCCCCTGTCGCCGATATTGGTTTGGTACCCATCTTCTTTTTGCATGATGAAATGATGTGCGTTGGCCACCCGGGCAGCTTGTTCTATCTCGGCCTGGGTGGCATTGTCCATGCCCAATGCGATATTATTGGAGATCGAATCGTTGAACAGGATTGGTTCCTGCGTTACAATGCTGATCAAACCCCGTAAAGAATGCAGGGAATAATCCCTTATGTTGGTACCATCCACCAGTATCTCGCCGCTGCCAGCATCATGAAACCTGGGCACCAGGTCGGCAAGGGTTGATTTTCCTGCACCGCTGCTGCCCACCAAAGCAACCGTCTTGCCTTTTCCCAGGTTCAGGTTGATGTTTTTGAGGATGACAGCATCCTCATATCGAAAACCTACATTCCTAAATTCAATACCGGATGTAAAAGAATCGATCTTTTTCCCATTCGGATTATCATCCACGCTGACCGGTGCCTGTAATACTTCCTCGATCCTGTCTATGGCGGCCGAGCCCTTCTGCATATTGCTAAAGGCGGTAGAGATTGATTTTGCCGGATCGATGATATTGTAGAACAATCCCATATAGGTCAGGAACAGGGGTCCGTTGAGGCCCAGTTCCCCGCTCAGTACCAGTCTGCCCCCGAACCAGAGTATACCCGCAAAGATGGCTACGCCCATCATCTCACTCATGGGTGAGGCCAGGTCTCGCTTATATCCAATCCGGATCCTGGCCCGCAACAGGTCGTTACTGATATTGAAAAACTTATTTCTCAGTTTATCTTCTATATTGAAGGCCTTGATTACCCTTAAACCGCCCAGGGTTTCATCGATCGTAGAGATCGTTTCACTGCCCTTGACAGCCACCCTGCCTGATTGCTTTTTCAAAGAACGGCTCAGCCTGCCAATCACAAAACCCATAACCGGTATACAGAGCAGAATGAAAGCAGTGAGTTTTGGGCTTATATAGAACAATACGCCGAGATTGATCAATATGGTCATCGGGTCCTTCACCCATCCTTCCAGTGTACCCACGATGGAACCTTCCACTTCACTCACATCATAGATCATCCTGCTCATGAGATCCCCTTTCCGTTGTTCGGTGAAGTACCCGATAGGTAGCTGTAAAACTTTGTTATACATATCCACCCGGAGGTGGTTCACGATCTTGTTCTTGACCGGTCCCATGGCCCTGTAAGAAAGGTAGAGAAAGAGGTTTTTGAAGAAAATGGATATGATAATGAGCAGGCATACAACGCCTAAAGCATGGTACACATTTCCGCTATTGATCAGGTTGTCCAGTTGTTCCGAGGCAAAACGGATCACCGGGTTAGTGGAAACTTTGGGAATGCCCTCCTGCTTCACCCCAAAGATCAACTGCATGAAGGGAAGCAGCATGCCAATGGAAAGAATGGAGAAAATGATGGAGAGCAGGATCGTAATAAAATACCAGGCAATGGAAGATTTGTATTGCCGCAGGTAATTAAAGACCCTCGAATATTTCTTCATTTGTAATAAAGTGGTATAGAAAGGGCAAAGTAACTAATTTTACAGCTATAAAAAGGTAAACATATGCTGGAAGGTAAAAGGCAGAAACAGGTGGCAAGCCTCCTGAACAGGGAATTGAGTGATATCTTCCAGCGTATGGGACTGTCCATGATGGATGGCGGCATGGTATCTATCACTTCGGTGAAGATCACACCCGATCTCTTTGAAGCAAGGGTATACCTGAGCTTTTTCAAGATACCCGATGCCTTCGCTACCCTCAAAAAGATAGAGGAACACGGATGGGAAATAAAGAAGGAACTCACTTCCAGGGTGAGGCACCAGCTCCGCAGCATGCCCCAGCTAACGTATTATATTGATGATACCCTGGACTATGTTGATAAGATCGAGAAGCTGTTCAATGATATTAAAAAGGGAGAAAGCTCTTAATATTTAGTACGTGGTTTTTAGTTGCAGCCATTGGTCTGAAGGGATGAGACTTTGCTGCATATTCTTCAAAATGTTAACTACGAACTAAGAACCAGGAACAAGAACTACAAACGAATATGTACCTGACCTTCGCCTGGCGATATTTCAAAGCAAAGAAAAGCACCAATGCCATCAATATCATTGCATGGGTAACGGTGGGTGTAATAGCATTCGCTACCTGCTGCCAGGTACTGGTATTAAGTGTATTCAATGGCTTTGAAGGACTGGTCAAATCTCTCTATACCTCCTTTTATACCGACCTGAAAGTGATCCCCGCTAAAGGCAAGACCTGCATACTCTCTGCAAAACAGATCTCGGCACTGCATGGGATTGGTTTCATCGACAACCTGTCACTGGTAGCTGAGGAAAAAGCCCTGCTGAAGAACCATGATGCCCAGACAGTCATTTACCTGAAAGGGGTAGACGATAATTATGACAGGGTGAGCGGCGTAGCGGCAAAGACGGTAAAGGGAGTGTACAATACCGGAACAACTGAGAATCCACTGTTAGTAGCCGGGGCAGGCATACAGAATGCCGTTGGAATAAATGTGGATACTGCCCTGCCGCCAGACATGCTGACCATTATATTACCCAAGCAGAGCGTTTCTGCGGAGGATCCGCTCCAGTCGATGAGCGAAGGCAACGTGCAGGCATCAGGAATTTTTACTATCCAGCAGGATTTTGACAATACGTATGCCCTCACCAACACCGGCTTTGTAAAACAGCAAATGGGCCTTGGTGCCGATGAATACAGCGGGATCGAAATAAAACTCAGGGAAAGAACAGATGAAAAAAAGGCAAAAGTGGAGGTTCAGAAACTGCTTGGCGCTGATTACAGTGTGGAGACGAGGTACGAGCAGAACACCGGACTGTATACTACCATGAGACTTGAGAAATGGGCCATTTATGGTGTGCTTACCCTCATCCTCATACTTGCGGCCTTCAATATGGTGAGCGCCCTGACGATGCTGGTACTTGAAAAAAGAAAAGACATCAATGTGCTGAAAAGTATGGGAAGCAGGGCTGCCAGTATTCAAAAGATTTTCCTTACAGAAGGGTTATTGCTGGGTGTGATTGGTACGGTAAGTGGCATCCTGCTTGCCCTATTATTGTGCTGGCTTCAGGTCAGTTTCAAGCTGGTTAAAATAGAGGGCGGATCGTTTCTTGTAGATTATTTCCCGGTGAAGATAATTATTACCGACCTTTTGCTGGTAGCTTTTACCGCAACAACCATTGCATTCCTGGCTGCCTGGCTGCCTGCAAGAAAGGCAGCGAGACAGGTGTTTGAACTGAGGTGAGGATGCCGGTGCCGGACATTTCTTAAAAAGATATTGAGATCTTTATGCTATATCAAGGATATGGAATCCAGTATCTTCTCTTAATAATCCCCCAGGGTTTCAGGTAACTGTGCCAGTGCTTTTTGTAACTGTTCATCATTGGGGGCTATACCATGCCATTCGTGGGTACCCTCCATAAAATCCACTCCTTTGCCCATGACGGTCTTCATCAGAATCACAACCGGCTTGCCCTTTCCGGTAAAAGACCTGGCATGATCCAGGCCGGCTACAACAGCGTCCATATCGTTGCCGTCCATTTTCATCACCGCCCAGTTAAAGGCATTGAATTTCGCTTCAAGATTTTCCAGGGCCATTACTTTTTCCGTAGGACCATCGATCTGCTGCCCGTTACAGTCAATGGTAGCAATAAGATTATCTACTTTTTTATGCGCAGCGAACATGATGGCTTCCCAGTTCTGGCCTTCATCCAGTTCCCCGTCGCCATGTAAGGAATAAACGATTCGGTCATCTAAATTGAGTTTTTTGGCCAGTGCAGCACCTATAGCCACACTCATACCCTGTCCTAAAGATCCGCTGGCGATCCTTACACCGGGCAGGTGTTCATGTGTTGCAGGATGACCCTGGAGCCGGCTGTTGATTTTTCGGAAAGTACTCAGCTCCTGCACGGGAAAATAACCGCTTCGCGCCAGTGCACTGTAGAAAAGGGGAGATATATGGCCATTACTGAGAAAGAAAAGATCCTGCCCGATACCGTCCATACTGAAATGGGGATCGTGCTTCATAACTTTAAAATAAAGAGCTGTTAACAGATCGGCACATCCTAAAGAACCACCCGGATGACCACTTTGTACTGCATGGACCATTCTTACGATATCCCTGCGAATCTGTGAGGCTATTTCAGTTAAATCGCTCATAAAATATTAATTATAATTAATTTGACTAAATAAGGACAAGCTTATATTCCCTGTTGAATCGCCGGATTGGGTACAGCTACAACGGGTCATGCAAACCTACTTTAATTAGCGTGACAGACAAATTTTTAAATCGGGATTTGCTCAATTGGTTAATAATAAGTTTATAAAAAAATCGTTATTTACATGAAATCAGCAATTACATAAAATGTGTGCAAAAGGTTTATGTACATAAGCAACAATCGGGGCATTTTCAGCATCTAATAAGCGATTTATGTTTTTATCCTCAAAACATATTCAATACATTTGCAGTATAATGCACAGAAATAAATTAACTGAATGGAATACATTGTATTAAGTTCCGCACTGGCTTTTCTGATCACCTTTTTTGCCATACCGGTTATCATTCAGGTAGCCAAAGACAAAAAATTATTCGATGAACCTGATGAACGAAAGGTTCATAAGAATGTTATTCCCACTTTAGGAGGATTAGGGATCTTTGCCGGATTCATTATTGCCACGTTAATGGGCGTTCCGTCAGGAATTACCTCAGAACTCCAGTATTTTGCTGCAGCTGCCATAGTTATCTTTTTTCTGGGTATCAAGGATGATATCCTGATCCTTTCTGCCAGTAAGAAATTCATCGGTCAATTGATCGCGGCGGGTATTATCATCAAATTCGGGGGTATACAAATCAGCAACCTTCAAGGTTTTTTGGGTATTTATGAAATTCCCCATATCGCCAGTATTGTTTTCTCCATTTTCACCATTATTGTGATCACTAATTCCTTTAACCTGATCGATGGGGTAGACGGGCTCGCCGGCAGCCTTGGATTGCTAACTACCCTGGTATTCGGTACCTATTTTTTTTATTCCGGTCAGCTTACCTATGCGGTGATAGCTTTTGCCCTAGCAGGCAGTACCATTGGTTTCCTGATATACAATTTTTCCCCGGCTAAAATCTTCATGGGAGATACCGGGTCCCTTCTGATCGGGCTGATCAATGCTATACTGGTCATCAAGTTTATCAACGTTGCAGGCAACCCTTCCTCCAACATCCCGCTTGAAGCCGCACCTGCCCTGGGTTTTTCCATATTGCTGATTCCACTCTTCGATACCCTCAGGGTCTTCAGCCTGCGTATTCTGGACAGGCGTTCTCCCTTCAGCCCGGATAGAACCCATGTGCATCATTTTCTTTTGGATTTGGGTTTTAATCACAGAATGATCACAATCACCTGCGTACTCACCAATATAGCGTTCATAGCCTGTGCCTATTTTCTCCGTCACCTTGGAACAACAATGGTACTCGGGATCCTGTTATCCGGTTCATTTGTCTGTATCGGACTCATTTATTTCAGCCGCTTGAAGAAACGTGTTCCAAGTGTAAAAAATACCAGTAGCAACGGTATCATCACACCCCATAAAATATTTACCCTGGTGTCTGAATCCATCGAAGTCGATTAACCCAGCCTTTGAAACACTTAACCCGTGTTACATACCTCCATGATAATACTTCGGTATTTCAGATTATTAGACCCCGAACTGATTGTTCTTTTTAATAGCTTTGCAGGTATTAAATAATCCAAATATTTATGTCAGCAGATATCAGTAAAATTCAGGATGACACCGAAACGGCGATGACAAAGGCACTCAACCACCTGGAAACGGAACTGGTAAAAATACGGGCCGGGAAAGCCAATCCGAATATGCTCGATGGCATCGTGGCTGATTATTACGGCAATCCAACCGCCATTAACCAGATTGCCAATATCTCGGTACTGGATGCTCGAACCATATCTGTTCAGCCCTGGGAGAAGAACATGCTGCAGCCGATAGAGCGGGCCATTACCATGGCAAACATTGGTATTAACCCTCAAAATGATGGCAATGTGATCCGGTTGTTCCTACCCCCGCTCACGGAAGAAAGAAGAAAAGAACTGGTAAAGAGATGTAATCACGAGGGTGAACATGCAAAGGTGGCCATTCGTAACATCCGCAGAGACTCCATTGAAGCCATAAAAAAATTACAGAAAGAAGGCCTGAGTGAAGATCTCTGCAAAGATGCCGAACAGGAAATTCAGGATACGACCAACAAATTTATCGGATATGTGGAAAAACACCTGTTGTTGAAGGAAAAAGAGATCATGGCAGTATAGGTCAGTAGTTCATTGGTATTATAAAAATCAACTGCACATGCAATCAGCCAGGGAAACATGGTTCATACTGATCTCTGTTCCGTTTTATGCCTTTATGATCGGATCAGAGATTCTTCTCAGCAACTGGCAGCATAAATGGTTCTATAAGGTTAAGGATACCCTTCAAAATATTTATCTTTCCCTGATCAATGCATGCCTTGATATGCTTTTGCGATGGGCTTTCTACATAGGCGTACTCAATGTTGCCTTTCACCATCATTTTTTTAATATTGACAATGTATATGGATACTGGTTCACCCTATTCTTACTCGAGGATTTTGCATTTTACATAGAACACCGGATCGATCATTATTGCAGAATCTTCTGGGCCGTGCACGTGACCCATCATTCTTCCATTGAATTCAATCTTTCTACAGGCTTCCGTTCTTCGGTCTTTCAGCCGGTATACCGTTTTATCTATTTCATACCGCTGGCATTCCTGGGTTTTAAACCCCTTGATATTGTATTTATGTATTCCATCACACAAACCTATGGTATATTGGTACATACTAAATACATCAAAAAAATGCCCCGTTGGTTCGAGGCTGTTTTTGTGAGCCCCAGCCATCACCGGGTACACCATGCCAGCAATGTGATTTACCTGGATAGGAATATGGGCATGTGCCTCATTATCTGGGACAGGTTGTTCGGCAGTTTCCAAAAGGAGTTAACAGATGAGCCTGTTATATACGGACTTGCCAAAACTGTGGCAAATGTTGAACACCCTGTAAAAATAATCTTTCACGAATGGCAGGAGATAGGCAAGGATATGAAAAAACAACTCCCCCTGGGTACAAAACTTAAATACCTGTTCATGCCCCCTGGCTGGAGCCATGATGGAATTTCACAGACCTCCTCACAAATGAGAAGCCGGTTACTGCATAAGCAGGATAAAGAACTGGCCTTTAAAACTACGCCACATCATTATGTTTGAACCCGCCATTGAAAAAATACTGCAGTTCACCAGACCCTTGCATAGTATTTCAAGGACCTATGGAGGACTTATTCTGCCCGGTACCTCCACTTTTTTCTTTGTGAATGGAAAAGGAGTAGCCATTACTTGCAAACATGTAATGAACCTGATACCCGCAGCGGATGAGATAAACCGCACCTTTTTGCATTTCAAGGAGGAAAGAGACAGGATCCCTAAAGATGGAAAATACAAAAGGAACTTGCAGGGCCTTGGGACGAAATATAAATATCACCCCGATACCACCATACAGTTAAAGAACAATTTCCTCAACTGTTTCGACAAGATAGAGGAAATTACCTGCCATGCACATCCTACCATTGACCTGGCTATCTTGGAATTTAAAGGATTTAACAAGGTATATTACGATTCTTATGCCCACTTTGTTAAGGATAGCAGTAAAATAAAACAGGGTAAGTATCTATGCAGGATTGGTTTCCCATTTCCCGAGTTCAACAATTTTAAACACAACCCAGATATTGACGACATTGAGTGGACGAGTACCGGGAACCCTAATTCGCCCTCCTTCCCCATTGATGGTATCATTACCCGATTTGTTGCTGATCCCGCCACCAACGGTATTACCGGAATTGAAATGAGCACACCCGGACTAAAAGGACAGAGCGGAGGTCCTCTCTTTGATACAGATGGTAATATCTATGGCATGCAGTCAGCCACAAATCACCTCCACCTGGGTTTCGACATACGGGACAAAGAGATCATACAGGATGGCAGAAAAGGCAAAGTATCTAACTATCCATTCCTGCATGTGGGCATATGTGTACATGTGGACAGGATTAAAGAATTCCTGACCCATCACAAGATCGAATTCAGTGAAGCGGGCTAATCTTTTTCATAAAGGGTTCGATTGGCCACGTATACACCTGACAGGATGAGCAATAGGCATAATACCTGCTTCCAGCCCACCTCCTCACCATACCAGTAACCCCAGATATTAGCAATGACCGGTATACCATAGGTGACCATAGAGGCAAAAACTGCACCCGCTCTTTTTACCAGCATATAAAAAATAACTGAAGCGATAGCTGTACCAAAAATGCCCAGCAAAGCAGCATATATAGTTGATCCCAGGACGCCGGAGCCGGATAAATAGAGTTTAAAATAACCGGTATACATCAGTATGAAGAAAGCAGGGACCGCATTCATGGTAAGGGCTACAGCCGCAATTCTTAGGGAGCCGATATCATGCAACTGGCGGTGAACCATATTCACATTATACCCATACAAGATAGTGGCTAAAACCACCAGTGAAACGTAAAAAAGATTCAGGTCCCCCTGGAGTTGACCTTTGCTGAGCAATAATAATACACTGCCGGAAATGGCTATCCCGATGCCTAATTTCTTATTTGAGGAGGACTTACTTTTAAAGAACAATGCCCCTGTGATGATCACAAATATGGGTGTCAGGGAATTCAGTGTTCCCGTTAATGCACTGTCGATACGCTCTTCTGCGATGCAAAAAAGAAATGCAGGGAGCAGGCTTCCCAATAGCCCAGACATAAAAATGACCCCAATCTTCTGAACTGGAACACATCTGAAGGCAGTTATGGCCGATGGCAATAGAACCATGCCGGAAAAAACAATTCTGAGGGCTGCTACCTGGTAAGCCGTCAAATGCTGCAATCCTCCTTTCATCAAAATAAAACTGCTGCCCCAGATCAGGGATAGCAGGATAAATATGAACCAACTTAGGAATCCCTTTTTCAATTTAGCTAAAATTGGTGTAAAGGTGTAGTATTTAAATCAGTATGGAATTACGAAAAGCTGAAATTATTTTACGCTAAAGCCGGATGAGGATATGATTACTTGTTTTTTTATAAAATTGCATTTATATTTAACTATAAACCGTTTTATTTTTTCAACATCTAAACTTAGAACTATGGGATTCTTTAAAGAATTTAAGGATTTTGCCGTTAAAGGCAATGTAATGGACCTTGCAATCGCCGTTATCATCGGCGCTGCTTTCGGAAAGATCATCACTGCTTTGGTAGACAATATTTTAATGCCGGTTATTGGAAGCCTTCTGGGAAAAGGGATCGACACCTGGGTAACTGATATAAACGGGGTCGTTGTTAAATACGGACTGTTCCTGCAGGCCATCATTGATTTCCTGATCGTAGCATTAGTTTTGTTCATTATCATCAAAGCGATGAACAGCACAAAAAAGAAACAGGTTGATGCACCAACGGCTGGCCCTTCCACAACGGATGCTCTGTTAATGGAGATCAGGGACAGTTTAAAAAAATAGCCAAAATTCTGCTATATTTTACCGGGCTGCCTTAAAAGTTCAGGAATTACTGACTTCTAAGGCAGCCATTTTTTATTTTTGCAGCATGAAAAGAACATTGCTTTACGTGTTGGCTATTAGTTTGTTCACGCTACAGGTCTTTGCACAGGATCCGGCTGTAAAGAATTTCTCTTCTGTCGCTTTAAAAGACCTAAAACCACTTGAAAAGGACGGCTGGAATAAAATTGGCACATTCATCACAAATGTAAACCAGGGAGCTCTTAGAAACTGGGCGGCAGGAGGCGAAGAGAACACATTCGGTATAACCACTATTCTGAATTATAATATAAACCACAAAAAAGGGAAATATACCTGGAACAATTATTTTGACCTTGCACTTGGATTTCAGAATTCCAGCAGTTTTGGCCGGTTCCGTAAAGTAGATGACCGGATTGATATAACCAGTAAATACGGTTACCAGTTTTCCAAACAATGGTACTGTGCGTTCCTGGCCAATCTGAATACACAGGCCCTAGTAGGGTATGATTACAACGATTCGCTGAACCGTAAGATTTCCAATTTCTTTTCTCCCGGCAAATTCCTGATTTCAGCAGGTATTGATTTCAGGCCCGATACCCATTTTTCACTGTTCCTTTCCCCTATAACTACGCGTTGGATTTTCAAGACCGATAAAAGTTTTTATACCATTGATAAATTCGGCGTACCTGCTTTCAGCAGATCTTATAATGAAGTGGGTGCCTTTGCGACTGCCAAATACAATAAAGCATTTGCGCCCTGGGCACTTTATACAGGAAGACTTGACCTTTTCAGCAATTATAAAAGAAACCCACAGAATCTCGACGTCCTCTTTACCAACCTGTTAAGTATGAAATTCAACAAATGGCTTGGTACAACCATCAGCCTGGACATGATCTATGATGACCAGATTCTGCAAAGGACACAAGTAAAAGAGATATTTGGCCTTGGACTAACCGTTAAACTTTAGCGCAGCCTTTAACCATTAAATGAAATCCCCTTTCTGGATGTTTTGTCCACATTCATCTTAACCTGAATTTCCGCTGCAAGAACTATGTTAACTAATTAATACATTTGTATTTTGGAAGACCATTCCGGTCATACACAGTACATTTTCATTAACAGCATACTAAATATAGTGAATACATCAACTTACCAGATCAAACTCGACCAATTTGAAGGACCTTTTGACCTCCTGCTCTTTTTCATTGAACGGGACGAACTTGATATATACAATATCCCGATCACCAGGATAACCAATGATTTCCTTGATTTCATTCACTGTTCTGAAACGCTGAACATAGAACTTAGCAGCGAATTCATATTGTTCATCAGTACCTTGATGCGCATCAAGGCAAAAATGCTGTTACCCCGAAAAGAGCTGGATGCACAAGGCAACGAGATTGACCCACGCCAGGAACTGATCAGTAAGATCCTGGAGTATAAAAGATTCAAGGAAGCTGCTGCGAAAATGGCCGAGATGGAGGCTAACCGTATGCTTATGACCAGAAGAGGGAATTTACAGAAAGAGATTTCACAGATCGGGGAATCAGCCGGAGAAGGAACAGAAATACAGACAGTAACGCTCTTTAAACTGATGAGGGCGTTTGAAAAAGTGATTCTTAAACTAAATGAGCGACAGCATAAACCGGTTCATACTGTGATTCAGTATGAATATACCATGGAAGACAGTCGCTCATACATGTTAGACACCTGTTCCAATCAAAAGACCGTTTCCTTCGAACAAATATTTGAACACTGCGAAAACCGGATCCATGCCATTTTTCTGTTCCTTTCACTGCTTGAACTGGTTCAACAGCGATATATGAGTCTGATCACCGGTGAAGGGAGGAATAATTTTATCATCGAATGGAATGAGAACCGGGAAAGCGAGATCACAAATAAGATTCCGGGAGAAGAGATCATCCCTTTAAATTAGAATACACAGCTTACTGGGGAAGCTTTCTGGCCAAATTGTCAGTAATTTAAGAATGGTATACTTTCTGATGTTTAAACATGGATAAATGTAAAGGATCATGAAAACAATACTATTCCCTGCAGCAGAAAGGGGCACC
This sequence comes from Bacteroidota bacterium, assembly GCA_025361325.1. Lineage (GTDB taxonomy): Bacteria > Bacteroidota > Bacteroidia > Chitinophagales > Chitinophagaceae > Ferruginibacter. Next base: position 711 of record JANYAL010000208.1, on the reverse strand, counting down.
GCGGATTACGGATGGCTTAAACCCAATTACTATTTCAGTTTTGCCCAATACCATGATAACCAAAAAGTGCACTTTGGATTACTGCGGGTGCTGAACGATGATTTCATTGCAGGCGGAGGGGGCTTTCCAACCCATCCGCACGATAATATGGAGATCATTACCATACCTTTTACCGGGGCAATTAAACATAAGGACAGTACCGGAGGTCAAGGTATTATTAAAGCCGGTGATGTTCAGATTATGAGTGCGGGAACCGGGGTAGAACACTCCGAAGCCAACGCCTCTACAACAGATCCCGTGACACTTTTCCAAATATGGGTATTTCCCAAAGAAAGAAATATCTCACCCAGATACAATCAAAAAAACTTTGATGCCTCAGCAAGGGAAGATAAGTGGCAGGTTGTTGTCTCTCCAACTGCAACTGATAATGCCTTATGGATTAACCAGAATGCCCGTTTGTCTCTTGCCAGCCTAAGTTCCGGGAAATCACTATCCTATTCCAATGCATTTATTGGAAATGGGGTATTCCTTGTAGTCATCAAAGGGGCGATAAAGGTGAGTGAACAGCAATTGGGAAAAAGAGATGCTTTAGGCATTTATGAAACGGAGCAATTCACTATTGAAGCCTCGGCAGATTCGGAATTATTGGCCATTGAAGTCCCGATGCATTGATATAACTCTCCTTTCAAGGATTTTAAGATCAAAAACAAA
>JANYAL010000123.1 GCA_025361325.1 Bacteroidota bacterium | reverse complement strand
TATAAAATAACCCAGCAAAGTACTTCTCGCGCCAAACCCATATCCACCGGCAAAAGGCCCGATGCCACCGGCCTTTATCTTCACCGTTACCGGGCCAGGCTGACCATTGGGCAGTGTTTCATTATACTCCACGCTTGGCCTGGAGATCTTATTATAACCGCCGTTCCAGGCCGTTCCCAGGTCAATGAACTGGATCAACTGGAAATTACGAAGGAAGGCATTATTGACGGGGCGGTCCACAAATGTGCCGAATACGGGTAAGCGAAATTCGCTGTTGATGACGACGGCATTATTTCCATTGGCGATGTTCTGTATGAACCCGCGCATATTCACTTCCAGGCTCTGAAAGGCATAGGTCTGGTCATTCGCAGGAGCAGGCATTGGGTTGAAATAGCGGTAACCGCCATTGGTCTTTTGATTGGAGCCCAGCATCAGCCATCCGTCAACACCCCCCAAGTAATATAGCATCTTCTGATTGCCCCAACTGAAATCTCCGGCCACACGGCCAGCCCAGATGAAATTGCGGTAAATGGGGTAGTAATAACGTGCATCGAAACCAAAATTGAAGGTATTGGGTCCGCTGGTATATTGTCCCTTATTCACCTGGTTGTTCCAGTCAAAGAATGCTTTGTACCTCAACCCATTCCAGATATTCATGGTCGGATTCAGGGTATTGTCATAAACAAATTCAAAATGGGTGACCGAATACAGTGTCTTATAATCCGGCACTATCAAAGTATTTGGATCCTGCGACACGGTGACGAATTTATCCGACCGTATCCCCGTCGTTAATCGAATACTTTTGGATTTATCGAACGGATATGCAATATTACCCTGATAAAGATTGGTGTAATTCCTTCCCAGAAGATTGCCAAACTGGTCGCTCCCTTCCTGCACATTACGATAATAGGTTGCACCCCAGTCGATCCTTCTCTTGTAATTCTGGTAGCTCAACAGCCACTCATTATCCTTCAGATTGGTCGAAATCTTATACCCACCCGTTATTTTAACATCTTCCATCAATTCAGATGTTCCTAACCGCACCAGTCCGTTCAACGGCGTTGAGGAGTTCAGCATGATAGGCCCTGTGCCACCTCCATAGGGTTGGTAGCGGTTAACCAGCACTGAATTATTAAAACTTGCCGCAATATTCTCCACATAAAACTTTGGCGGTTTGTAATTAAACAGCCTGGCTTTCCTGAGCACTTCCCCATTGTCTGTCTCATTTACCGTGAATACTTTCCTGTTCAGGCTGCTGTCCTTTTTCTCATTGGCAAACTCGTTCTGGAAAAGATCATCCTGCTTCTTAAGTGAATCAGCAGGGTGATTTACCGGTACATTTATATTCTTTAATGCGTCCTGAACCTTATACTCGGCCATCAGCTCTTTCATATAGGTAGTTGGCTGGGCATTCACATTACGGTGATCCAGTACATACTGGTCTATCTTGAGTTTATACAATATCTTTTCATCACTCTGCCGGGTAACTTCACTGACCTGATTGTTATCGCCTGCCACCCGGGTCTCGTAAAGTGCACTCTGGTAATTGGTTAATGGGAAGGTGTAAGCAGAATCGTTCGAAATGGAGACCACGGCTACCGAATCTACATCTGTTTTCTTATACACCCTTAAGGTACTGTCTACCACTTTGGCACTGGGGTTATGTAAGATCTCGTCGGCGATCAGTACCAGGGTATCCAGACCAGCCTTTTTGGTAGTAAAAAAACCGGCATACCGGTTGGCTACGCCATTCTCATCACTCACAAATGTGAAATGGGTGGCATTGTATTGCATGGGAAAGCGGGCATTGCCGTACTTCAGGTTGGACAGCTGGGTGATCTGGTTCAATTCGGGTTTATCGCCGAAATTAGTGATCAGGAATATGTTGTAATGATTGTTACTGGGTAGTGATGTGTCTCCACCCTTTGCCCCGGGCGAAGGACGGTTGCTTGCAAATATGATCCCCGTTTTGTTGGGGAAGGCCACAAAGGAGGCATCCAGGTCATCATACACATCATTGGTAATTTGCTTCACTTTCTCACTTGGCAGTTCCAGGGTAAAAATATCAGTATGCCCGTTCTTCACTGCGGTAAGCAGGAATGTGTTGCTGTTGAGCATGTATTTCATGTCTTGTACCTGTTCGAATTTATCAGTGAGGTCTATCTTGTATTGCTTGATCCCCGTTACGAAGTCGTATACGAAAAATTTCAATCTGCCTTCCTCCACATACATAACTGATATCCGGGTGCCCTTGGGGTCCCAGGCCATCAGGGGATAGTTTGGATTGATCTCATTCTTATAGCTACGGATGCCATATCTGAGCAAGGTCTTGTTCACATCCCCGTCATTGTAAATGACCCGTACAATCCCTTTTCTGTACTGGGTTACTACATAAGTATTATTGCGTTTATTGGGATTAACGTTGAAATGGAAATAATCCTCGCGGTTACTGATGTCGAAGCTTTCTACTGCGCTTCCCTTGGGATAGGGTCTTCTTCTGCTGACGTCCTTATAATATTTATCTTCATTGTAATCCATGAAATCGCTCAGCACTTCCTTGAATTTCTTCTTGCATACCTGCAGGCAGGCCTTGTTCAGGTTCTTGTAAACGGTGGCGAGGTAGAGAAGGTAGGTTACGTTCTCCTTCTTGTATTTTTCCGAGATGTAATACCAGAAGGCATGACCGGCAATTTCGGGTCTGCGGAAGGCGAACTTGTAAAAATTGCTGTAATCACTGCTGAGCATCTCACTTTTCAGCTCATCATCCTTTTCCGTGCTCCAATTTTCCGCAAGAAAGGAAACATACCCGTCGGTCAGCCATTTGGGCAGGTCAAGCAGGGCCTGGTTACCTGCAAATTCACCAAGGTCATCACCAAAAAGTCGATTTTCCGTGATGATCTCCGCAATGCCTGCACGGATCTGGTGACGGAGTTTTTGATGGTCAGCATCGAAATAGACCACCATTTTGTTATTAACCAGTTTCGTGACCCCGCTGGTGTTCTGCCAGTCAAGACCCAGCCCGATATTGCTCTGCAGCATGTCTGAATACTGATTGTACAGTACGATGTTGGCACGGCGCTGAAGACTGTATTCAGCGGCAGCTTCTATCTGGGGCAATTCTTTTTCTGCACACTGGGCAATGTATTTGGCGAGTTCCTCCCCGTTCTGGCTGAAATATACATTGAAGTTCCTGGTCTGGTAATACTTCCATTTGAACTTTTTGAACTGTACGCGGTTCTTGCCGAATTCCACACTGTTCACCTGCGACATCGAACAAAAGGATACAAGCAAAAGGAAAAAGGAAATTAGAGATATTCTGCTGAACTTTGTCATACTGTACATGATATTGAATATTAAAATTACTTGATTCGCATTAATCATTAAAAACAATTTCACCTCCCGTAATGTTAAAAATCAAAAGTTTTGTCTTTAGCCCGGTACAGGAAAACACCTACCTGCTGTATAATGAATCCGGTGAATGCATCATTATTGACCCGGGTTGTTATTTCCCTGAGGAGAAAGAAGAACTACGGTCATTCATTGCAGAAAATGAGCTGCATCCGAAGCTGCTGATCAACACCCATTGCCACCTCGACCATGTATTTGGCAATAAATTCGCAGCAGATACTTATGGGCTTACACTGGCCATCCATGAAAAGGAAAAAGCCATGCTTGACCTGGCGCCTGCATCCGGGCTGATGTATAACCTGCCCTTCGATTCTTATAAAGGGGAGATCCGCTATATCCATGATGGAGACCTTCTGGAGCTGGGTGATGATGAGTTGGAGGTCATTTTAGCGCCCGGCCACTCGCCGGGTCATATCTGTTTGTATTGCGCCGGTCAGCATTTCATCATTTGCGGAGATGTTCTTTTCAAACGCAGTATCGGGCGTACCGACCTGCCAGGTGGCAATCATGATACCCTCATCAGCAATATCCGTAAAAGATTGTTCACGCTGCCGGGAACCACCATTGTATACAACGGGCACGGTCCCGCCACCACCATTTCAGATGAAATAAAAGAGAATCCATTTCTGAATTAAGAGGGGATAGCTTTCTTTAGTATCCTGTTGGCATGAAAGGAATCAACTATACGTTCTCCTGACAGAGTTCTATCAGCACGCCCTGTGTACCTTTGGGATGTAAAAAACAGACCAGTTTATTATCGGCACCATGCTTAGGCTCTTCATTGAGTAATATAAAACCTTCGGCTTTCAGCCGTTTCATTTCAGCCAGTATATCGGTCACTTCAAAGGCAATATGATGAAGCCCACTGCCTTTTTTTTCTATAAAAGTTCCAATCACCCCGCCGGGCTCGGTACTTTCCAGCAATTCGATCTTACTTTCCCCGGTCTTGAAAAAAGCAGTCCTTACCTTTTCACTGTCTACTTGTTCGGTCTTGTAGCAAGCTGTATTCAGTAGCTTTTCAAAGACCGGGATAGCCATGGACAGTTCTTTAACAGCAATGCCTATATGTTCTATTTTATTCATACTCTTTTTTGTACAGTATAACTCCATTTACGAAATCGGAAAAATGAATGTCCAAGGCGTGTTCTGTAAGCTAATGTAGAACCTTTTACAGTAAATTTGCGTTATCCAGACAGGAAACAAAACAGAAAGATTTTATGCTGAAATTACCTATATATCTCGATAATAATGCTACAACCCCTATGGACCCCCGTGTCCTGGAGGCCATGACACCCTATTTCCTGGAACATTTCGGTAATGCTGCCAGCCGTAACCACCCATTCGGATGGGAAGCCGAAGAAGCGGTGGATTATGCACGCGAACAGGTGGCTAAACTGGTGGGTGCCGATCCCAAAGAGATCATCTTCACCTCTGGTGCCACAGAGGCGGATAACCTGGCAATCAAAGGGGTATTTGAGATGTATGCCGCCAAAGGCAATCATATCATCACGGCTACCACGGAACACAAAGCTGTACTGGATACCTGCAGACACATTGAAAAAGAAGGCGGCGAAGTTACTTACCTACAGGTAAAACCGGATGGTCTTATAGACCTGAATGAACTGGAAGCAGCCATAAAGCCCACGACCATTCTGATCGCGATCATGTATGCCAATAATGAAATAGGTACTGTGATGCCCGTTAAGGAAATCGGTGCTATTGCACACAAACACGGAGTCTTATTCTTTACCGATGCCACTCAGGCTGTCGGAAAGATACCCGTAGATGTGAATAATGACGGCATCGACCTGATGGCATTCACTGCTCATAAGATGTACGGCCCTAAAGGCGTTGGAGCCTTGTATGTACGCCGCAAGAACCCCCGGGTAAAAGTAACCGCACAGATGGATGGCGGGGGTCACGAAAGAGGTATGCGGAGCGGTACGCTTAATGTACCCGGAATCGTGGGTTTTGGCAAAGCCTGCGAACTGTGCCGGCTGGAAATGGTTGCAGAAAGCAAACAAATAAGCAAACTGCGGGATAAACTGGAAACTGAATTAATGAAACTGGAAGAAGCTTATGTTAACGGAAGCAAGGAACACCGGCTGCCGCATGTAACCAATATCTCTTTCAAACACGTGGAAGGGGAAGGATTGCTGATGGGCTTCAACAAGAATATTGCGTTGAGCAGCGGCAGCGCCTGCACTTCCGCATCACTGGAACCAAGCTATGTTCTGAAGGCACTGGGGCTTGGCGATGACCTGGCACACTCTTCTCTGCGTTTTGGCCTGGGAAGGTTCACTACCGAAGAACAGATCGACTACACCATCAAGGCAATAAGTGAAACGGTTTTAAAGTTAAGGGAAATGAGTCCGCTCTGGGAAATGTACAAGGAAGGGATCGACCTGAGTACAATTGAGTGGGCAGCTCACTAAATACAGTAAAAGGTTGATAAGGATAACAGGTTGATAAAGTTTTCAAGCCTCATACCCTTATTAACAGTATCAGCATTATCATCCTATAAACTAAATAAAATGGCATACTCAGAAAAAGTCATCGACCACTACCAGAATCCCAAGAATGTGGGCACCCTGGATAAAAGCAGTAAGAATGTAGGCACAGGCCTGGTTGGCGCACCCGAGTGCGGCGACGTGATGCGCTTGCAGATACAGGTAGATGATGCCACAGGCATGATTACCGATGCCAAATTCAAGACCTTTGGATGCGGTTCCGCCATTGCATCCTCTTCCCTTGCTACTGAATGGCTCAAAGGAAAAAGTGTTGACGATGCCCTGAAGATCGACAATATGGATATAGTGGAGGAACTCAACCTGCCCCCGGTAAAGATACATTGCAGTGTTCTTGCTGAAGACGCTATCAAGGCCGCCATCAATGATTACCGAATCAAGAACGGCATGGAGGCTATTAAGTTCGAGGAGAGCGTGATACATTAAAGGGAGCCTCGGCCCCACCTAAATCCTCCTCCCTGAGGAGGAATTTCAAGCGTAAAATTAGTACAACATCTTTTATTTAATGCAGACCCTAAATACAATAACAGAAAAGAACGCACAAACAACAGCGTTTTCGAAAGCCTCCCCTGTGGGGGAAGGATTGGCGGGGGCTGAAAATTCAATATTCATTTCCGACAAGGCAAGAGCAAAAGTTATCCAGCTGATGACGGATGCGGGCGTAGTCAATGACCCCTCTTATTTCCTGCGGGTAGGTGTAGTGGGTGGCGGATGCAGCGGGTTGAGTTATAAAATGGATTTTGATAATGAAATAAAACCAATGGACCAGGTCTTTGAGGACAAAGGCGTGAAAGTGGTGACAGACCTGAAAAGTTTCTTATACCTCGTCAATACAGAACTCGACTTCAGCGACGGATTAAACGGCAAGGGATTCTACTTCAACAATCCCAATGCCAGCAGGAGCTGTGGCTGCGGCGAAAGCTTCTCTGTGTAAATAATCTGTACCAAACTTCAATGGCGAAGACCCAAAAAAAGAGCCCCGCCAAATAAATGGCGGGACTTTCAGCAGTTGGTTTTGGGTAAACAACTTATTGTATTGTGAACCTTTGAACGATTGTTTGTCAAATCAACTTCACCGGTTAAGGGTAAATGTCTTTGCCCAAAGGTCCTATCGTAATGGTAAGGGACATATATCAGCCGCCAGTTGCTTAACAGCCAGTCCGCTCTTATGACACAACCCTATTCTCAAATGCTGCATGGAGATCCGCTTAATTTTTTATTACCGTATTCTACTCTGTTAATATGGGTATAAAATCCCCTGCCGTTTCTGGTATTTGACCGGATTACTGGTTTCTAATACCCTGTTAAATAGTAAATTGCACTAATTTTAAATACATGTGGAGCATCTGTAAAAAAGACCTGCAGCAGTTTTTCAGTAATCTTACTGGCTATATTGCCATCCTCCTGTTCCTGCTGGTGAACGGACTTTTCTTATTTGTGCTGAAAGACAGCAATATCTTCGATTTCGGATATGCAACCCTGGATAAATTCTTTGACCTGGCCCCCTGGGTGCTGCTTTTCCTGGTGCCTGCCATCACCATGCGCAGCCTTTCTGATGAATTCAGGACAGGCACCTTCGAATTGCTGCTCACCCGGCCACTCACCAAATGGCAGATCATCGGAGGCAAATACCTTTCCATACTGGCTGTTCTCCTTTTTGTGATCGTTCCCACCTTCCTGTATATCATAACCATTAAGACGCTGAGCGTACACGGCAGCATCGATGCGGGCGGAATCACCGGAAGTTATATCGGTCTCTTTTTGCTGGGCGCTGTCTTTACAGCCATCGGCCTCTGCTGCAGTGGGTTCACCAATAATGCAGTAGTAGCCTTCCTGGTCAGTTCCTTTGTCTGCCTGCTTGCCTATTTTGGATTCAATGCCCTGAGCAGGCTGCCTTTCTTTGTAAACGGCCCTGATTATTATATAGAGATGCTGGGCATCGATTTTCATTACCGTAGCATCAGCCGGGGCGTGCTCGACAGCCGCGACCTGGTTTACTTTGCCAGCATTGTCTTCCTGTTCTTATTGATCACGGTTAAAAACCTCCATAAGAAATAGATGCAAGCTACGGGCCAAATATTCAAGACAAGGTGGTGGTTACCTATCACATTAGTGATTTTGTTTGTATTAAACTGGCTGGCCTCCCGGTACCATGCCCGTGCAGACCTCACCGATGAAAAAAGATTCACTTTGTCAGCACCCACAAAAAAACTATTGAAGAAGCTGGACACGGCTGTACAGGTGGATATCTTTCTGAAAGGCGAATTCCCCAGCGGCTTCAAGAAACTGGCAAACAGCACCGGCGAGATGCTCCAGGAATTCAGGGAAATAACAGGAAGCAGGCTCCAATTTAACTTCATCTCTCCCGACGACCCGGTAGAGGGGACCTCGGTTCGCTATGGTGATACTCTTTCTGCTCTTGGCCTGTACCCCATCAACTTGAAATCGCAGTTAAAAGCCGGGGAGCAGCAGCAACTGGTTTATCCTTTTGCCCTGGTGCATTACCGCGAAAAAGTGATGCCCGTCAACCTCTATGCCGGCAACAAGACGGTGATCACCCCGGCTGAACTCAACAGCGCCGAGGCACTCATGGAATTCCGGTTCGCCGATGCCATAGACAAACTTATCCGAACGGTGAAACCCCTGGTGGCCTATGCTACCGGAAATGGAGAGCCGCAGGATGCCAGGATCTACGACCTCGTGGAGAATGTGCTGAAACCCGACTATGACCTCAGGCAATTCAACCTGGCCACCCTGCCGGTGATACCCGATACCTTTAGCCTGCTGGTTATGGTGAAACCCACCCAGCCCTTCAGCGAAAAAGAGAAACTCACCATCGACCAGTTTGTGATGCGGGGTGGGAAATTGCTTTTCTTCATCGACAAGCTGGAGGCAGAAATGGATAGCCTTCGCATTAAGAATGAGGTGGTGGCCTATGACCGCGGACTGCAACTGGATGACCTCCTGTTCAGGTACGGTGCCAGGATCAACAACGACCTGGTGATGGACCTGCAATGCGATTTCCTGCCCTTTGATGTGAACGGCAACGGGCAATTCGAATTCCTGCACTGGAATTATTTCCCCCTCTTTGAATCCAGGCAGGGCCATGTCATCAACAAGAACCTTGGCCTCGTGGCCGGGCGTTTTGTGAATTCTATTGATACCGTAGAGGCAGCGGGTATCAATAAGACCATACTGCTAAGCTCTTCGCCGAATTCCAGGCGAATTGCCACGCCGGCCCTCATCAGCGGAAAAGAAAATGTGATTGCACCTGAAGATGAAAAATTCAAGCGGGCCGATATACCCGTTGCTATCCTGCTGGAAGGTAAATTCCGGTCGCTCTATGCCAACCGCTTATCACAGGCTATGCATGATTCGCTGGAAAGTTACGGAGCAGGGTTTGTTACAGATTGCATCCGCGACAATAAAATGATCCTGGTGGCCGACGGTGACATAGCGATGAATTCCATACAGAAAAACGCGCCACTGCCCATGGGAATGAATCCTTTCACATACGGATCACAATACCAGTATCCCTTCGCCAACAAGGAATTTGTACAGAATTGCCTGGACTACCTCCTCAATCCCGCGGGACTGTCCGAAGCCAAGGCAAAGGATTACACCCTGCATCTGCTCGACCCCAAGAAACTGACGGCGCAAAGAACCTACTGGCAACTCATGAATATTGCCATGCCTGTGTTGCTTGTATTTTTGTTTGGCATCGTTTATCAATGGCTGCGAAGAAGAAAATACAGCCGTACATAAAATGGACAAAACGCTGCTGATATATATTGTTTTTTGTGCAGTGATAATAGTGGCATTAGTCGCCGACCTGGGACTACTCAGCCGGAAGAACCAGGTGGTTAGTATCAAAATGGCACTGATCCAGACGGGCTTCTGGGTATGCTTATCGGTTTGTTTCTGCGCATTCATCGCGTACGAAAATAACAATGGCAACGGGCATGCAGACGCCATCTCCTTCATATCGGCCTATCTGCTCGAGTGGTCACTCTCCATAGACAATATCTTCATCTTCGTCATTATCTTCTCTTTTTTCAAAGTGAAGCCACACAATTATTCCCGGGTATTGCTGGTGGGCATCCTGATGGCCATCCTGTTCAGGATCATCTTCATTACTGTAGGCACTACGCTGGTGGCAAAGTTCTATTGGATCATGTATGTCTTCGGTGCCTTCCTGGTATACACCGGCATCAAAATGTTCCTTCAGAAGGCAGCGGAGGAATTTGACCCGGGGGAAAGCAGTGTCTATCGCCTCATAAAGAAATTCATGCGTACCACCGATGAGGAGCCTCATGGTAAGTTCATTATCACCCGCAATAACAGATCCTACTTCACCAAACTGGCGATGGTGGTGGTTATGCTTGGACTCACCGACCTGCTCTTTGCCCTGGATTCTATTCCCGCGGTGTTTTCCATCATCCCCGACCCCACCAAAAAACTACTGATCTATTCCTCCAATATCTTTGCCGTGCTGGGGCTCCGGAGCCTCTTCTTCCTTTTGCGGGGGGCAGCCGGTAAATTCGAATACCTGCAGCAGGGCATAGCCGTGGTGCTTCTCTTTATTGGCGTAAAGATGCTGATAGCGTATTTTCACGTGATCCTGCCCGTATGGGTATCCATGCTGGTGATTGTGGTTTGCATCACGTCATCTGTATTGTATTCGGTCTACCATAAGCGGATAGGGATACCCGAAGATGAGGCAGGGCTGCCCTGATTTTGTTCATTTAAAATAGTTGCATTGAGTTATACCATCAAACAGATCATCCCCATCATCCATGCAAAACTGCTGCAGCCCGGGAGCGATAGTACGCTAGAACACCTGCTGCTCGACAGCCGCCGCTTATTGTTCCCGGCCACCTCCCTCTTTTTTGCACTGGGCGGCCCACGGCGTAACGGCAACCTGTTCATTGCGGAACTCTATCAAAAGGGCGTACGGCATTTTGTAGTGGATGCAGGCTTTATGGAGGAAGCGATCGTGAATTATCCCGGGGCCGGTTTTCTGCAGGTTACCGATGTGCTGCAGGCCTTGCACCAGCTGGCAGCCTGGCACCGGCATCACTTTGATTATCCCGTTATAGGGATCACCGGCAGCAATGGCAAAACCATTGTCAAAGAGTGGCTTTACCAGTTGCTGCAAAGCGACCACAATATCGTTCGCAGTCCAAAGAGCTATAATTCCCAGATCGGTGTGCCCCTCAGCGTGTGGCAGATGAACGCCGCCAATTCACTTGGGATCTTCGAAGCCGGCATCTCGCAGCCCGGCGAGATGCAGCTCCTGGAGAAGATCATAGATCCCACGATCGGCGTTTTCACCACTATCGGGGAGGCACATGCGGAAGGATTCCTGAATATCCGGCAGAAGATTAATGAGAAACTGAAACTCTTTATCCACAGCGACCTGCTGATATATTGCGCCGACCATCCCGACATCAACAATGCGGTTACCACCTTTAAGAACAATGTAAGGCCCGGTGACGACCTGAAACTGTTTTCCTGGAGCAGGAAGGAGACCGCCACACTGAAGATCATCTCCATTGAGAAAAAGGACGCCCTCACCGTGATCGATACGATATACGAGGACAAACCGCTGAGCTTCGCCATACCTTTTTATGACGAGGCCTCCATTGAGAATGCAATCACCTGCTGCTGCGTTTTGCTGCAGCTGGGCATACCTGCCGAAGAGATAATACGGAGCATGCTGCTGCTGCGCCCCGTGGAAATGCGACTGGAACTGAAACAGGGCATCAACAACTGCTCAATCATCAATGACAGTTACAGCGCCGATATCAATTCGCTAACCATTGCGCTGGATTTCCTGCAGCAGCAGCATCAGCATCCAAAGCGTACCCTGATCCTGAGCGATATCCTGCAGACCGGAAAGAACAGCGCATCCCTCTATGCCGATGTGGCCTTCATCCTGCAGCAAAAGAACATCAACCGGTTCATCGGTATCGGTCCGGGTATCTGCCAGCAGGCCGCTGCCTTCGGCCATATAGCCGAGAGCCAGTTCTTTGGCTCTACCGTGGAGTTCCGGCAGCAGTTTCATGCGCTGCATTTTCAAAACGAGACCATTTTGCTGAAAGGAGCCCGGTTATTCGAGTTTGAACAGATAAGTCACTTGCTGGAACAGAAAGTACACCAGACCGTGCTGGAGATAGACCTGGACGCCATCACCCATAACCTGAAGGCATACCAGCAGCAGTTACTGCCCGGAGTGAAAATGATGGCCATGGTAAAGGCCTTCAGCTATGGCAGCGGCGGGTTCGAGATCGCCAACCTGCTGCAGTTCCACAAGATCGATTACCTGGCCGTGGCCTATGCCGATGAAGGCGTGGATTTACGCAAAGCGGGCATCAGCCTGCCCCTCCTGGTGATGAATGCCGAAGAAAGCACCTTCGATGTGCGGCGGGTACGGGACATCATCGCG
>JANYAL010000060.1 GCA_025361325.1 Bacteroidota bacterium | reverse complement strand
CCATGGTTGGAAGTAATCTGGTCCTTTGCATCGGGCACCAGGGTCACCTGGTCGGGCATATTGGCCAGCACCAGGTCAACAAAGGCTGGCTCAGTACAGTTGCCTTCTATGTTGAATTCAGTGGTAATGATCTTTTTAAGCGCATATACATCCGTGTAACGTATGTGCCTTTCATCCGGCCGGGGATGCACGGTAATGCCTTCAGCGCCGAATCTTTCTATGTCCCGGGCAGCCTGGAGGATATCGGGATTGTTACCCCCCCGGCTGTTGCGCAGGGCGGCGAGCTTATTGATATTTACAGATAGTCGGGTCATTACTGCTCAATACAGCTTAATCAGTTTTTGATGGAGAAACTGTTCACGCATTTTATAAAAGTTGGCTGGTATGTATTGAATGTGGCTGAAGTGGCTGTACAGGTTATCACATAGCCGATATCATTCTTTACCAGAAAATACTCCGTATTCCTTAAATCGTAGCCCGAATAGCGGAACGAGATGCTCGTTGCTATGGCCGGCTCAGCACCAATTGTAATCTTATCTTCAGCAAGGAATTTTATGTTCGGCATCTGTTTATCCATTGTCTTACGATTGGCATCTATATAATCTTGCAGGTCCAGGTTTTTAGCATCTTCTGTAACAATGGCGATATTTTCCCTGAAATTATCCGCTGGCCCTTCCAGGGGAGATTCGATCCTGGCGATCTTTACTCCGGATATCACGGTATCATTCCGTTCCCACCCGTCCGGGGTGCTGATGGTGTAGGTGTTGTTTCCCTTTTGCAGGCCGGGATGATCCTCTATAAAGCCCTTCATATCGGAAAAAGCGGATTTTTCTTTCTTGGCATTGCTTTTACAGGCCAGGAAATTCATGCCAGGAACTAAGACAGTCAGAAACAGGATTATTTTTTTCAATTGACGGTATTGAGGTTATAATTTCATGGGCGTTACCCTGATCAAAGTTACACCATGGGCCGCAACCTTGGTGGAAAACATGCTCTTGAAAAAGCCAATGTCCTTTTGTCTCCACAGGTCACGTACTGTGAAGTTCTCCCCGATGCCCAGGTTATTCCAGTAGAACCTGACCACATCATCCTTATCTGAAAGATTGAATACACCCATGGCCATGCTTCCGTCCTCCAGATCCTTCATCCATACCTGGTAGGAATCTGTCTTAAGCGCCTGGTGTGCCTGTTTTCCCAGCGGGTCCTGGTTTACTGCAATCACTTCATCATTGGTGAGCAGGTTCAGTGTGAAATCATCAAGTTTGGCCAGGTCGCAACCGATAAGGAGGGGTGCGCTCAACAGGCTCCACAAACTGACATGCGTATATTGTTCATCCGGGGTCAGTCGCGTGGGGTGCAGGTGATCGCCCCAGCCCACCTGTCCTACAATCATCATGTCGGGATCATTCCACCTGCCCGGTCCGGCAAATTTGTACTGGACCGTTTGGCTGAAACCGATCTCTTTCAGGCTTTCCCAGGTATCTTCTATATCACCTGTAGTGCGCCAGCAGTTACCATTCACCGTGGCTCCCCATTCCCATACATTCTTCATACCATATTGGCAAAGACTGTAATGGATATCACGGTTCTGTTTTGACAAGGCCTCCCGCATGGCCATGTAAGGTCTTTTATAGGACTCCAGCGAAGTATCATTCTTGTCATGTATCTCGCCGTAACTGCACCAGTCGTATTTCAGGTAATCGATTCCCCAGGCGGCATAGGTTGCTGCATCCTGTTTCTCATGTTTATAACTGCCCAGGTATCCACCACATGTTTTAGGACCGGGAGAGGAATAAATGCCGAATTTGAGACCATTGCCGTGGAGCCAGTCACCCAGCTTTTTCATATCGGGGAACTTGTTATTCGGTACGATCTCACCTTTTTCACTTCTCATCTCTGCTTCCCAGCCGTCATCGATGTTCATGAAGGTCCAACCATGGTCTATAAGCCCCTTGTCCATCATGGCCTTCGCCGAAGCTTTCAGTTTTTCATCACTTACACTGAGACCCCAGCAGTTCCAACTGTTCCATCCCATGGGCGGGGTCAGTGCAAGCAGGTCTCCGCACTTCACTGTAAACTCACGGGTGGCCTCACCCAGTTTATTCTTCACCCTGCAGATCATTTTATACTCACCCTTTTTAAGTAGGCTTCCGGAGATCACTCCATTCTCCCCGTTCACGCTCAGGCCTTCAGGCAGATTCTCCACGCTGTACTGTAGTGGCCGTTTACCCGTTGCCGGGATTTTGAAGAGAAACGGAGAGCCTGCCCGTACTCCAAATACCTTTGCTCCGTTGATCATAGGTATTTGAGGGGATCTGGGTGTAAGTAAATAGGGAATGATCTCTTTAATCTCAATAGATTTGTGTGAAGTAACTTCCTCGAAAGAATAGAGGATATTATTCCGTCCCGTCAGGGGAACGGAAAAGGAGAACTGTTGGATTCCATTGGGTGCAAGGTTCACCGGGACTGAATTCCGGGATGTATCATTATTTTCAGGGTCGATGATATAATAATCCAGTTTACCCGAGATCTTCTGGTTGTAGGTATTATGAAGTATGATGCTCTTCTTCGCCCTGGTGTCTGAGATGAACTGTACCGGATTGGAAGTATTGATGTCCAGTCCATCCACCAGGTCAACCATGTTCATATAAGGTATGCCTCCATACATGCCGCCCTGCCCGCCACCGTCATACACACGTATGGCAAGTACATTCATCCCGTTCCAGTAAATGCAGGAACTGTTGGAAGCAATATGGTATTCCTGTTTCTTATCCCAGGTAGTGATATAGCCCGCTTTGTCGTTGGGAAAGGAACCCGATTTACCGATCAGCACCCCGTTCAGGTAAACTTCGCAGGCATCGTCGATCTTACTCAGGAATATACGCAGAGAATCTTTCCATAATGACCCATCCCGTAAAGAAGAAGGTATCTGCATGTGAAACCGATACCAGGCAAATCCGTCATAATTCGGGTAACCCTGGTAGTCCCAGGGGATATTCGATTTCATATCCTGCCATTCGGAATCATTGAAGGAGGGATAGCTGTACGCGATGGTATCACCGGTGCTGAATTTGGCCATGGGCAATTCTACTTTCTGTGCAGGGGACATCATTCGGATGAGTAAACAGGTTAGAAGTAGCAGGAGTCTCATAAAAGGGTGTTTAGACAAATTTAATCAATGTTTCCAGGAATTTAAGATAAGAAAACCCCCGGATCAGGGATGATCCGGGGGTAATTTAAGTAGACGTTTTTTATAGAGCTGAATCAGTAACGGTAATGTTCTGGTTTGAACGGACCTTCCTTTGAGATCCCCAGGTAGGTGCTCTGCTCACCGGTGAGTTCATCAAGTACCACTCCTATCTTGGATAAATGCAAACGGGCTACCTTCTCATCCAGTATCTTCGGCAGCACATACACTTTATTCTCGTATTTGCCGTGATTGGTCCACAGTTCTATCTGGGCCAGGGTCTGGTTGGTGAAGGATGCACTCATCACAAAAGAGGGGTGGCCCATGGCGCAACCCAGGTTCACCAGCCGGCCTTCAGCCAGTACGATGATGTCTTTGCCATCTATCGTGTACAGGTCAACCTGTGGTTTGATGGTGTTCTTGGTATCACCATAATGGGCATTTAGCCAGGCCATGTCGATCTCGATATCGAAGTGGCCAATATTGCATACGATGGCCTTGTCCTTCATCAGACGGAAATGTTTCTCCGTGATCAGGTCACGGCAACCTGATGCGGTGACAATGATGTCGGCTTCCTTTACCGCCTCTATCATGGGCTTTACTTCAAAACCGTCCATAGCAGCCTGCAGGGCACAGATAGGATCAATCTCGGTAACAATAACACGGCAACCTGCACCTTTTAATGAAGCTGCAGA
>JANYAL010000048.1 GCA_025361325.1 Bacteroidota bacterium | reverse complement strand
CAATTCTTCCTGGCTGAGAATTTTAATGAATCTACGCTGGCAATAGAGATCACTGGTGAGATGAACCATTATTTTATTGCTGAAGTGAATAGTATCCCTGCCGGCTATATCCTTTTTTCTGAAGATTATAATAGCTTTCCTTTAATGATGAAATGGAAGGCAATTGAACTAAAAAAGATTTATGTATTGAATGAGTTCTATGGAAAAGGAGTAGGACAAAAACTGATGGACCTCATCCTGGATCACGCCAGAAAAGAGAATTACGAGGCAATATGGCTGGGCGTATGGGAACATAATGCCAGGGCACTACGATTTTATGAAAAATACGGCTTTGCCCGTTCAGGCCATACACATGATTTTCCTATAGGTAAAACCCCTCAGACAGATTTATGGTTGTGGAAATTTCTAGAATAAAATAAAAATCAGGTATCGAAGCCAGGATATTGGATGGATACGAATAATAAAGAAAGCCATTTGAGATGAAAAAGCTTTTTCATAATGTGGAATTGGATATAAGTTAACTATTTCACCCCTCATCTTCCATAGAATTTATTTACATCTTCGATGCGGTTACTGACGTTCAGTTTCTCATAAACATGGTAAACATGCTTGCGTACTGTTTCGGCACTGATGGATAAATTTTCTGCAATCTCTTTATATAAAAGGCCGGTAGAGAGCATTTTCAGGATCTCTTTTTCCTTGCGCGAAAGAATATCCAGGGCTGTATCCTGATTGAGTAGAGCAGGTCTTTGTTGAAATGCCGTAACCACTTTACTGGCAATTTGGCTGCTCATTGGCGCCCCACCCTTAATCAGTTCTTTGATACCTTCAAGTAATTTGGCAGGTGAGGTTTTCTTTAAAACATACCCATTTGCTCCTGCCCTTAAAGCCTCAAAAATCTTTTCATCTTCATCATAGATTGTGCACATCATAAATAGTAGGCCTGGATATGATATTTTTAACTTTCTGACAACTTCAATACCGCTGATACCTCCGAGCCCGATATCCATTAGCTCTACATTTGGGTTAAATATGGGTATTTTGATCAATGCCTCTTCGCCATTTGAGCAGGTTCCTGCAAGGATATAGTCATTACTAGATTCAATGATTTGTTCCAGGGCTTTACGGATATCATTGTTGTCTTCAACTATGGAAACACGTATTTCATTCATAATGTAAAACTTCATCAATTAATTTGGAAAAACAATACCATAAAGTGGTAATATGCTATACTAGTTCACTTCCCTTTCAATGGAACATAAAGGAGGTATTTTTGGCTAAAGTATTTCTCATTGAATAATTTGATTATTTCCCAGATATAAGGTTTAAGACCGCTTTTATATATTTCCGTAGTGAGGTCGCCTCCCTTTAAACAGATTAGTCCATTGGGTATCTCTTCACGGTCGTCGGAACGGATGTTTTTTTTCAGTATGGGGCGACTCCACTTCCATAAATCTTCCAGTGGTGCAACTGCACGGGAGATGACAGTATCAAATTTCCTGTTCTTGATGTCTTCAGCACGGGTATGTTGGGTGATTATGTTTTTAAGTCCAATATTTCTCGCAATCTCTGCAACTACCCTCAATTTCTTTTGAATACAATCAACAAGGTAAAACTGCGTTTTCGGAAAAAATATGGCAAGTGGTATTCCAGGGAAACCACCTCCGCAACCTAGGTCCAATATTTCCATGCCGGGTAAGAATTCATAACGGGCAGCAATGGCCAGGGAATGCAAAACATGATGTTCATAAAAATTATAAATGTCTTTCCTGGATATTACGTTTATTTTACTATTCCAATCAGTATACAAATCCTGCAATGCAGCAAATTGGCATGACTGAACTTCAGTAAATTCATCAAAATATTTTAAGAGTAATTCCAATGATCCGGTATTTATAGGTTAAAAGTTAATTCGCTGGACAATGGAAATGTTAATACTTATTTCCAGGCTGGCTTTGGTTTTTTGACTAATGTGACCGCAAAGACAAGATAATAAAAGAACATCATGATATCGATCATCAAAAACCATGGGTAAAGGTCGTTTACCTTTAATTTTTTCATACATGGAAACAAAATAATAGCTTGTATGATAAAACGTATACCAAAGACGAAAAAAGCTTGTTCCCAGCTGTAAAATAAAATCACACCTGTCATGACAGGAAAATAGATGAAATAAGAAAGGGCATATAGTCCCAACAGAAATTTGTGTAGTGACTTATAATATTTTCCGGTGCTGTAATGTCGGTGCTTTTGTTTCATCCATTGAAACCAAGATCGCGGAGGTTCACTGATTGTGAAGGTCGCAGGGTCAATATTGATCCTGGTATTTTTCTTTGTTGAAGCCATATTAATGAAGAGATCGTCATCACCACTGGATATATGATTGTGAGAAGTAAATCCTTTGTGCCGGAAAAATACCTCTTTTTTGTAACTCAGGTTCCTGCCTACACCCATATAAGGAATGCCGGCAAGGGAATATGAGAAATACTGAAGGGCTGTATGGAAAGTTTCCCAGCGGATAAGTCGGTTCAATAATCCTTTCTTTCTAAAATAAGCTCCATATCCAAGCACAATCTCCGTTTTGTCATCATAGGTCTGTTGCATTTTGTCTATCCAGTATTCACTAGCGGGTACACAATCCGCATCGGTAAGAAGTAAAACCTCATATTTGGCCGTCTTGATGCCTATACTTAACGGGAATTTTTTACCTGGGATGAACTTGGCTTCTTGTTTGAGTTCCACAACATGAAGATGTTTAAAAGTCTTTCTCAGCTCTTCCAGAAAATACTTGCTATCATCAAAGGAGTTATCATCCACTACGATCACTTCATGCGTGGTCCGGTATTGCTGAACCAATAAACCCGGAAGATTTTTCGCTAAATTTGCTGCTTCATCACGGGCACATACAATCACGGATACCGGGTGTGTTTGGCTGGACGGCTGTTTTCCGGTTGCTTTGTAAAATGCAAGTCTGGAAAAGAAAAAAAGATAATAAAAGACCTGGATCAGGGTAATTAGGCAAAATAAATAAAACAATATTTGCCACCAGTGCATAAAATTCATTATGTAAAAATACAACTCAAAAGGCAAAATGAGGGATTACGGACAATATGCAATATTCTTCATAAAACAGCTGGTTCATATCACATCGCTATCTTTAAATCTTTAACCTCATGGCAGTTTTACAATTTGAAATCAATGCGATAGATAACTGGTCAGGTGCGCGAGCCGGAAAATTAACTTCTGACCATGGAGAAATACTGACTCCGGTCTTTATGCCAGTTGGTACAGCGGGGAGCGTGAAAGCAGTTACCCAGCAACAACTGGAAACGGAGATACACGCACAGATCATTCTGGGCAATACTTATCATTTGTACCTGAGGCCTGGGCTTGAAGTACTGGAGGATGCCGGGGGACTGCACCGGTTCACCGGATGGAACAAACCCATACTTACGGACAGTGGCGGTTACCAGGTGTTCTCCCTGGCCAATAACAGGAAATTGACGGAAGAAGGTGCCCTGTTCCAGAGCCATATCGACGGCAGTAAACATTTATTCACCCCGGAAAAGGTCATGGATATTCAGCGGATCATTGGCGCCGATATCGTGATGGCGTTTGATGAATGTCCGCCCTATCCCAGCGAATTTGCTTATGCCAGGGACAGTATGGAACTCACTCATCGCTGGCTTGACAGGTGTTTTGCACGTTTTGATTCTACACCTGACAAATACGGATACACGCAAACCCTGTTCCCAATCGTACAGGGGGGCACTTACCCTGATCTCCGTAAAGCATCTGCAGAATTCATTGCAGGCAAGAACGCCGCCGGCAATGCAATAGGCGGTTTGAGTGTGGGTGAGCCGGTAGAGATGATGTATGAATTCACCAAACTCTGCTGTGATATCCTACCTCCGCAAAAACCACGTTACCTGATGGGCGTCGGCACTCCCTGGAATATATTGGAATGTATTGAGCTTGGTGTTGATATGTTCGATTGTGTAATGCCAACTCGGAATGGCCGTAACGCTATGTTGTTCACCACCCGTGGAGTGATAAATATAGACAATAAGAAATGGGAAAAGGATTTTTCGCCAATCGATGAAGGGTTACCTTGTGAAATGAGTAACTTTTATTCCAAAGCATACCTTCGCCATTTGATGAAATCAAAGGAATATCTCGCGCTGACCATAGCCAGTGTACACAACCTTGCCTTTTACAGCTGGCTCATGGTAAATGCCCGTCAACACATCATTGCAGGTGATTTCAAGGTTTGGAAACAAGAGATGGTTGTACGATTACAGGAGAAGTTGTAAAAGCAGCTTGTCTTGGCACTTTTCCATTTCTACGCATTTAGTTTCCCCTGAAACCTCATTTCCAGTAATATTTTGGCATAATAATTGAAAAATGAATTACGTATTTTTATTTTTTATCTTTATCCTAATCTCAATATATCAGTTATGAACCGAAAACTATTATATATGATCCTGGCGTTGGTCTTATCCGGAAAAGGCTGGAGCCAGAATGGGACTATTCAGAATGCCAGTATACCAAAGGACGCCCCGGTGAATGTGTATATGACTGATTTTAAGGGGAATATCCTGAACAGTGAAATTGTTGTTTTCAAAAGCTCTGTCAACGGAAAAGAGTATGAGGGATTGACGGATTCAACGGGTCGTTTTTCCATACGACTGCCTGCTGGCGCCAAATATGAGATATTTATCCTGGGTTTCAAGGATTCCACAAGCTATAATGTGCTTGATATACCCGCACTTACCGGGAATGCCTATTATAAGAACCCTTTTAAAGTGGATATCCAGTTTTTGCCCGCAAAAAGTTTTATCCTCGACAATTGTAATTTCGAAACAGGCAAAGCCACCCTGCAACCGGAATCTTATACCGTGCTGGACGAACTTGTTGCATACCTTCAACGAAAGGAAGATGAGAAAATTGAACTGGGGGGCCATACCGACAATGTGGGAAGTGCAAGGTCCAATCTGGTTCTCTCCGAGGCCAGGGCCAATACGGTTAGGGCATACCTGCTTACCAAAGGCATTGACCCGGCCAGAGTCACGGCTAAAGGTTATGGTATGACTGTGGCTATTGCAAGTAATAAAACTGTTGAGGGGAGGGCCCAGAATCGGAGGACCGAGGTGAAAATACTGGATTGACCTATTTAAAAATTAACAATCTTAACTTGTTAACTGTCCTGTCTGAAAAAAAAGATCCCATCAACAAGTGATGGGATCTTTCATATGATACTGTTCTGTATTATTCTGCTTTTGGCTCTTCTGGTGTTTCAGGAGCTGATGCAGTAGGAACCGGCGTAACAGAAGCTGAAGTTGCTACTGATGCGGCATCGCTTTCCATTTTAGCTTTGAGGTTTGCAAGTACACCCAGGTCACCAAGCGTGGATTTTTCCACTTTACTCTGCAGGTTCTTCACTGCTTTCTTGGTTACTTCAGCATCTGCTTTCTTTTCTTTCATTACTGCCTGTTTCTCCTCTTCAATCACCTGTTCCCATGAACGGGAATGGCTTAAAATGATACGTTTGTCATTGCGGTCGAATTCAATCACTACAAATTTAGCAATTTCATCAGCAGCGATAACTTTTCCGTCTTCCTTGGTCAGGTGACGTGCCGGGGCAAAGCCTTCCAAACCGTAAGGTAACTGCACCAAAGCACCTTTGTCATCCTTTTTTATAACAGT
Organism: Bacteroidota bacterium; assembly: GCA_025361325.1. Taxonomy (GTDB): domain Bacteria; phylum Bacteroidota; class Bacteroidia; order Chitinophagales; family Chitinophagaceae; genus Ferruginibacter. The sequence continues at coordinate 1,762 of JANYAL010000048.1, read as the reverse complement.
GCCTTCGTGAATGCTGCCGACTGGGAAGGTAGACTCCAGTGTATTCCAGGGATCCTCTTCGATCTGCTTATGGCCCAATTGCAGTTTGCGGCTGTCCTTGTCAATATGCATGATAACCACATCTATTTGATTACCAACTTTTGTATATTCATTGGGATTATTGAAGCGCTTCAGCCAGCTGAGGTCGCTGATATGGATCATACCACCGATGCCCGTAGCCAATTCGACGAATACACCATAAGGTGTGATGTTCTTCACAACACCCATATGTTTACTGCCTTCAGGGAAATTCTGTTCAATCGTGCTCCAGGGATCTTCTGTCATCTGTTTGATGGAAAGGCTCATTTTGCGGGTTTCCTTGTCCAGGGTCACTACTTTGGCCTCGTATTCATCTCCCAGTTTGAAAAATTCTTTCGCGTTGATTGGTGTGTTTGCCCAGGTGATCTCACTTACATGCACCAGCCCTTCTACACCAGGCATTATCTCCAGAAATGCTCCGTAATCTTCTATATTTACCACTTTACCTTTTACGATCTCACCTTCTTTCAGGTTCTCTGTAAGGGTATCCCAGGGATGAGGGGTTAGTTGTTTCAGTCCCAGGCTGATACGTTTTTTATCATCGTCAAAATCCAGTACAACTACGTTCAGTTTCTGGTCCATTTTCAATACTTCAGTGGGATGATTGATACGTCCCCATGAAATATCAGTTATATAAAGCAAACCGTCAAGTCCTCCCAGGTCAAGGAATGCACCAAAATCCGTAATGTTCTTGATGGTTCCTTCCAGTACCTGGCCTTTTTCCAATTTACCCATGATCTCAGCCCGTTGTGCTTCAATATCGCTTTCTATTAAAGCTTTATGCGATACCACGGCATTCTTTATGGCCTCATTGATCTTCACCACTTTGAATTCCATCGTCTTGCCAACAAACTGGTCATAATCCGTAACAGGCTTTACATCTATCTGTGAGCCGGGTAAAAAGGTCTCCATACCAAATACATCAACGATCAGTCCTCCCTTGGTCTTACTTGTTACCACTCCGGTTACGATCTCCCCGGTCTTGTTCACTTCTACGATTCGCTCCCAGGCCCTGGTGGTCCTTGCATTCTTACGGCTTAAGTGCAGGTTACCTTCACGGTCTTCTTTTTCAACTACCATCACTTCAATAATATCACCCACTTTAACGCCACCGGGAACATCTCTGAATTCGTTAAGGGATATCAATCCATCGCTTTTGAATCCGATATTCACCACAGCATCGGTCTTGGTAAGAGATTCAACCGTGGCCTGGATCATCTCTCCGTCATTGATCTGTTTAAACGTGTTGTCGTATACCTTGTCGTACCTTGATTTTTCATCTGCAGTATAACTGGTCACATTGCGTTTATCAACACTCCAGTCAAAATCATCATGGGCACTTACAAGGGTTTCTTCAACCGTTGGTTTGATCTCAATGTTAACAACATCTTCGGTTTGGGGTACTATAGTTTCTGATCCTTCAACAGGCACATTTGTTGTCGCAGCAGTTTCAGCGGCATGGCTGGCTGAAGCTTCCTGTGCATCTGCGTTTAATTGTTTAAAAATATTGAATGACATAAAATAACCCGGGTTTTTTAACGGGGCGACAAAGGTACTAAAAGAAGCCGACTATTACCCTGTTTAACCGGGTTTTTCTCTGGCTTTTTCAGCTGCATGGATCTAGCATGTTTTGAAATGCTGGGCTGCAGAATTTGATAAAAAAGGCTGGCAGTCAGTAGATTTA
>JANYAL010000372.1 GCA_025361325.1 Bacteroidota bacterium | reverse complement strand
CATGGCTGCAATCCTTTTTCAACGGCGTTGAAGAAGGCAAACAAAAAAAATGGTATCCCAACAGGCAACTGGCCGAAGAACGTTTTTATATCAACGGAAAGAAAGAAGGGATACACAGAAACTGGTGGCCCAACGGCAAACCCAAGATGTATTATGAGGCTGATGGTGATGAATACAATGGCCTTTTCAGGGAATGGTATGCTTCCGGACGCCTGGGAAAAGAATTTCATTATGTAAACGGCCATGAGGAGGGCAGTGAAAGACTCTGGTGGAACAACGGCACTGTAAGAGCCAATTACGTGATCCGTAACGGAAGGCGCTATGGCCTGCTGGGTACCATGATCTGCGTGAACCCCTACGATTCCATTACTAAAACTTATGATGGCAATACTATCAATCCGAAATAGCTTGGCGCTGCTATTGCTCATACTGCCTGCCTGCAACTTGCGGAAGCCGGATGACCGCTCCTTGTCATTGCCCTTTATCAACAAGCCCGATTTTACCCCGGAATGGATAGCAAGGAATGACCTGCGATATGATTCCATCCATACCATACCTGATTTCTCATTCACGGACCAGGACGGACAGACAGTAACGGGGAAGACGGTGGACGGAAAGATCTATGTTGCCGATTTCTTCTTTACCCGCTGCGGAAGCATCTGTCCCAGGATGACAGCTAACATGAGCATCCTGCAGGTGAAGTTCCGGGATGATGATGACGTGATCCTGCTTTCACATTCTGTGACGCCTGACATGGACAGTGTGCCGGTACTGAAAAAATACGCAGCAGACAAAGGAGTGATCTCTGGCAAATGGCACCTGCTTACCGGCAAACGTGATGACATATACCGGCTGGCGAAGAAGGAATATTTTGCAGGTGATACGATCGGGTACTACCAGACCGGCAATGAATTCCTGCATACTGAGAATTTTATCCTGGTTGATAAGCACCGGAGGATCCGTGGCGTGTACAATGGTACCCTGCCACTGGAAATGGAGAGACTGAGTGATGATATTATAACTTTAAAGAAAGAAGATTAATAACATCCCAGAAAACTATACCTGCACCAGGTGGAACTTTATAATAATAGAGTAGTTTTTAAAAAAAACACTTACCTTAACCTTCCCAAAATACCAATTCTATCATTTATAAAACATGTATATGAAATTATTTAAGCTTTTTATCTGCTTCGGCACATTAAATCTTTTTTATGCCTGTTCCCATACAAAATCTGTACAGCATACTCCGAACAACAATAATACTGTAGTGGCTCCACCGGTTAATAGCTTCGTACTCCAGGTGGATCCTCATTTAGAAAACGGCAAGACCCTCACCCTTAAAATGAATGACAAGTTTGATGTAATATTCCTGCGTGAGTGCATTGGCTGCGCTGATGTTTGGAAAATCACAAATATTGATAAGGACAAGATCAGCCAACAGGAAAATACGTACAGGAACCAGCCCGCTACAGGTACCATGGGTGGTTACCAGGATCATATCTTTCATTTTACAGCTAAAGACAAAGGAACATCTACTTTATCTTTTTCTTATTTTAAAGAAAGCAGTTCGTTTACTGTTCAAATCAATTAGACTAAACAACCCGGGGCATAAAGTACTTCAATATTAATTTGGAGTGAAAAAACCTCTGTCTCGGGAATCTTCATCCGTGATGCGGGTGCGATAGGTGGTAATATGCCCAATCCGTTAAATCGGTGTTCTGTTATTATCTCGCTATCTCTATTTTCACCTTCTTATTCTTGATCTTCTCATTCTTGATGAGTTCCAGTACATGTCCCACTTTAAGCTTACGCACGGCAGCGAAGGAGAAGAAATCCTTCACCTCAATCAGCCCGATATCATCCTTCTTTAATTGCCCCTTTTGCGACAGGAATCCTACAATATCTATCTTGTTCACCTTGTCCTTCCTGCCGGCAGCAATGAAGAGGGTAGACCACTTTGGTCTTTCTGGAAGGGTAGTAGTGGGAGGGAGGGTGACTGTTTCCTGATCTGCAAAAATATAGGGCGGCAGTTTCTCATCCTCCGACAAGATCAGGATGGCCGTACCCCTTTCTTCCATCCTTGCTGTACGCCCGTTGCGGTGGGTAAACACATCTTCACCGGCGGGCAGGTGATAATGTATGATAAAACGGATGCCCGGGATGTCCAAGCCACGGGAAGCCAGATCGGTCGTCACCAGCACCGTAGTGGTTCCGTTCCTGAACTTACATAATGCGCTGTCGCGTTCCTGTTGTTCCATGCCGCCGTGATAGAACTCATTAACGATACCTTTTTCCTTTAACAGTTTGCTGGTCCTTTCTACTGCGTCGCGGTGATTGCAGAATACGATGGTGGGTTTACTGCCGATCATGCAGATCAGCCGGAACAGGGTACTTGATTTATCCTTATCATCCGAAACCAGTGTCTTTATATCCAGGTCGGGCCTTGCCGTGCCGGATAAAAAATTCAGGCGTACAGGGTTGGCCAGACCTACAAAATCCGGTACGGTCACTGATTCCGTTGCTGATGTGAGGATTTTTTGGTTAAGATGCTTCAGGGAGCCGATGATGAATGACATCTCTTCAAGGAAACCGAGTTCGAGCGACTTGTCGAATTCATCCAGTACAAGTGTCTTGATATGTTCTGTAGTGAAGTTCCTGCGTCGCAGGTGGTCGGCCAGCCGCCCCGCCGTACCGATGATCAGTGCGGGTGCCTGGGTCAAGTTATTCTCTTCCGTCTCTCTTTTATGGCCCCCGTAACAAAGGGTGGCTTTGAAGCCGGTGCCCATCTTCCGGAATACGTCATCGATCTGAATGGCCAGTTCACGCGAAGGCACGATGATCAGTGCCTGTACATGCCTGGATCCCGGAACAAGCGACTGCACCACAGGCAATAAGAATGCGAGTGTCTTGCCCGAGCCTGTTGCTGACAACAGGATGACCTCGGCATCATGCTGTATCGCTTTGATGGAAGCCTGCTGCATATCATTGAGTTGCCTGATCCCCAGGTTATTGAGAATACCGGGGATGTTGATGGGTTCCATAGGCGCAAAAGTACGGGTTATTAAGGGGAAGACCTGTTGTGTGTTGTTGCAACGGGGTCTTACCCTGCATGTTTATCTATGCTATAAGTACAAACGGCGGGTCAGTCATCATAGCCTGAAAGCTGATACTGGTGGCCTTTGTTAAATTAATTGAAAAGAGAAACAGTCAATGGCTGGTAATATCCTCACAAAAAAGTAGCGCGTGTAATCCTAATTCCACCGCTGGTTCATATTCTTCTTCCAGCGTTTCAAGGCATATTCCCGGAACAGGGCAGGTCCTTTTTTAAAGGCTTCGTCAAAGGTATACGTGCCACCCACATATTCAGTATCAGACACTTTCACCCTTGTCTCGCCGCGAAGGGCATACTTTATATTGTCCTGGTACATGATGATCTTCTGGTCGCTGGGACTCACATCGCCATGGCAGACCGTCCGGTATATCAGCCACACCTCGGCATTTCCATCCTTGTCCAGATCAGTTACGTCAAAACTGTTCTTAACATAGGCCGCCTCCAGGTCTTCCCCGCAATCTTTTATAAAATCATGCACTTTCCAGGTCTGTTTCCAGTTCCCGTCCTTTAATACGAAATGCCAGGCGTCCAGTGATGCGCTGCGCAGGCCATCGCCATCCTTGCTTTTATTTTCCGTGATGCCTGTTTCGGTGGCAATGACGATATTATCGCCCGCATTGTCCTTCCAACGCACTGCATTTACAATATTGCCCGTATAACTGATGCTTTTTGGAATAGTGCTCCTGGTTAGTTTAGTGAGCTTGGGCTGGGCATAAATACCCAGGGATAGGCCCAATAGGATCGGTAAAATGAATTTTATCATAAAAGATCAGTGGTTGATACTGAGCTCCTAAA
>JANYAL010000371.1 GCA_025361325.1 Bacteroidota bacterium | reverse complement strand
ATAGAAAAATTAAAAAAGGTATATGAAATTATACTTGATTTAAAACGGGAGCAATTTAGCGCTGCGAATTCTAAAGTATTAATTGGAAAATTAATTGCTTCATTGAATGAACAAAAAGAAAAATTAAATTCAATACATGAAGTTGAATTTAAAGTTTTTTCGCAATGGGGTGATGATGGAATTATACAATACCTGATTTCAAAACTTCCGCTGCAGAATAAAACATTTGTAGAGTTTGGAGTAGAGAATTATACTGAGTCTAATACAAGATTCCTACTTTTAAATAATAATTGGGCTGGCCTGGTTATAGATGGATCTGAGAAAAATATTAAATACATAAAAGAAGATTCAATTTATTGGCAATTTGAATTGCATGCAATTCATGCATTTATTACTGTTGAAAATATCGAAAGATTAATTGATCAGGCAGGTTTTAATAATAACATAGGTATTCTGAGCATTGATATTGATGGAAATGATTATGAAATATGGAAATCGATTACAAAGTATAAACCGGATATTGTGATCATTGAATACAATGCAGCTTTTGGCGATGACAAGCCATGGATTGTTCCTTATGATCCAGCCTTTGTAAGAGAAAGTACAGGGTATAAAAAGTTATTTTGGGGAACTTCTATTGCGTCTGTTTGCGATTTGGCTAATGAAAAAGGCTATGATTTTATTGGCTGTAATTTAAATGGAAATAATGCCTATTTTGTTAAACGAACAATAAATAATGATACTTTTAAACCCCTTACCTGCAAGGAAGGATTTGTAAATGCGCGTTACAGAGAAGTATATTACGATGGTAAACCTATCAATGCAATAGATAAACTCAAGTTTTTAACAGGTTTGCATGTTTTTAATACAAGAACCAATCAAATTGAAACAATTCACTAAATGAATATTTTAATTATTTGTGCATAGGTGGAACAGATCAAGAAATTCGAACTCATTCCCCATGAATGAACTATTGATACGGGTGAACTGACCCTTACCCAGAAACTCAAGCGCAAAGTGATCCTGGAAAAATACAGGAATGCGGTTGAAAGGATCTACTCCTGAAGTTCTCCAGACGTATGCCATTACTCTTTAATATTTGCGGATATTCTGCAAATGTGATTACAATCATAAATATCAGCAATTTGACGCGGTAGATTTATGAGTATTTCATTTAAGCCACTAAAATTGCATGTATGAAAATCAAATTAAATCTTCTTTTTGCCGCCTGTATTACAGTACTGGCCTTTTCCTGTAACTCAAATGAAAAAACTGCAGATAAACCGACAGATGCTACCAAAGCCAATGCCACGGTTGGTACGGGTCAGTCTGGCGTGCAGGATGACGTATCTGCAAAGAACGTTGTTCAGATCGCTGCCGGCAGTAAGGATCACACTACATTGGTGGCAGCGATTAAAGCTGCAGAGCTGGTAGATGCGCTAAGCAATGCAGGGCCATTCACCGTCTTTGCGCCGACCAATGCAGCATTTGACAAATTACCGGCCGGTACACTTGATGGTCTTTTAAAACCTGAAAAGAAAACTGATCTGCAGGATATCCTTCAATACCATGTATCTGTTGGGGTATTCAAAGCGGAGAATTTACAGGACGGCCAATCGATAGGACAGGTGAACATGGGCAATATCACCATTAGCAAAAAAGACGGTAAATTAATGGTAAATGGAGTAGCGAATATCGTTGCATCAATTCCGGCATCCAACGGTATCATTCATGTTATTGATGCTGTACTGCTACCCCCTGCCAAGAAATAAAAGCTTATAATACATCAAAGCCATCAGTATATTTTATTTGAGGAAGAAGATTCATCCAGGATCTTGATCTGCATAACGGTAGATATACTGATGGCCCTTTGTTTGGCCAGCCTGGCTTTTTCTCCTTCGAACAATTCGTCGATAGTCTTTGTGAATATATTTTCCCACCTTGAAAAATGATCTTTATTCAATGGCATCACCCGATGCAGGTGCTTATGGAGATCCATGGGGTTGCCGGTATATGAACCGGTATAAAAAAGTACATTTTCCCAAAAATCATACATCACAGGCAAATGTTTTTCCCAATTCACTTTAGCCACATCATTGAAAATGTGCCCGATCATTTCATCTTCCCTCACCTTTTCATAAAAGTTATTTACCAGCAATTCGATATCCTTTTTTGTTTCAATATCTTTTTTCATGACTGCAGGTTTTGCATGTGAAAGCAATTCAATTATATGTAAATTTTCCTGGGAACAATATTGCTGTATCAATGGAAACAAGACCCTTTCCTCTTTCCTGATATGCTGTTCCAGCTCCTTGCCCAGTAAGTCCATTTTCGCTTCAACACCATCGGCTTCCGATAAAGAAGCGAATGCCGCACTCAACCGGGAATGCTCATCTATGATCGTAGGAATAAGTAAGTCGATTTCATCGTTCTGCCCTTTTGCCGATTCCAGTATGGCTTCTTCTATATCAAAATGTTGTCGCAGCTTAGCAGTAAAGAATGTTTTAGCATAGGCAGCTTTCTCCCGGGCTGAATCCGGTAAATTCCTGTAGGATGGTGTGTCTTTCTTCAGTAATTGTGCCAGGATCAATGCATCATGGTGATCTCTTGACAAGGGGGCCAGTGCTTCAAGTCTTTTCATGCTACAAATCTTTATGTTGAAATTTACGAACAGATAACCAGGCAGGAAATACTACCCAAATACACAGGGCCAGGAAAGAAAGCATCAAACCGCTATGGGTTCCGAAAAAATTCCTGAATATGGCACCTGTATAACCCATTAGGGCTGATACATCCATTTTGAGTAGGATCAAAATACGACATAAGTCAATGGGGTTAAGCATACTGATACCTACCATCGCCTTTTCAATCGGATAATCTGAAAATTGGAATAAAAGGAACAGGATCAGTCCGTCGAATAGTAGTGAAAAATACAACCATAACAATATGGTAACGCCGATACCCTTGGCTTTATCCCTGGTCTTCACTGCAGCCAGCATGGCAA
>JANYAL010000367.1 GCA_025361325.1 Bacteroidota bacterium | reverse complement strand
CTTTAATGAACGCTTGCGGAAAAAGGGTTTAAGCTGTGTGTTTTTATTCATGATCTTAAATTTGTTAAGATCTATCAACTCGTGGGCAATAATAAGATTGTCTGCTTTTTCAACTGAATATAATAACCCATGAAGGAATTCGACTTCATGTTCAATGGCTTGGGGAGACATCATCTCCTGATTAAACAATAATAACAGGTCCCTGTTAGGATTATTCATGATTGAAAAAATAGTTCAGTTCCGTCTATTTGTAACCGATCATGCCGGCACAACTGCATTGATTCTTCCTAGATGATGAGCATCCGGTAGTGATCAGAACTGTCGCCAACATCAGCAGTAGGGTTATTTTAAATAATCTTTGCATATTACAGATTAGCAAATTAAACTATTTTCACAAATAATTATTGCTTTGTAAGGATGGATGCGGAAAATTTTAACAAATTCGGGTATAAAAAGAGGGTTTTAGTCGCTCCGCTCGATTGGGGACTTGGACATGCTACCCGTTGCATTCCAATCATTCAGGAACTCATCCTGCAGAACTGCGAAGTGATTATTGCCGCGGCTGGCCCAACAAAAACATTATTGCAGCAGGAGTTCCCGCAGAATAAATTCCTTCATCTGAAGGGTTATGGAGTAAGATACAGCCATAAGAAATTATGGTTACCATTTACGTTGTTACTGCAAATTCCCAAGTTGTTGAATTGTATTCATTACGAACACCGCTGGTTGGGTAAGGCCATAAAAGAATATGCCATCAATGCCGTAATCTCTGATAACCGCCTTGGTTTATACCATCCATCTGTTCCCTGTATCTATATCACCCACCAGTTGAACATAAAGACCGGTAACCGTCTTACACAATGGTTCCTGCAAATAATACACTACAATTATATCAATAAATACAGTGGATGTTGGGTTCCTGATACTAAAGAAGATAATAACCTGGCCGGTGCATTATCGCAACCGCGGCATATGCCTAGGGTGACAGTTCAATATATGGGTCTCTTTTCAAGATTCGTAAAAATGGATCAGGAGATCAGGTATGACCTAACTGTTATTCTATCAGGTCCTGAACCACAGCGCAGCGTTTTGGAAAAGCTGGTGATGGAATCGTTACGGCTATTTGAGGGTAAATGCCTGCTGGTGAGGGGTCTCCCCGACAATTCAACCATGCAGCAACCCAATAATGCTTCAGTTGAGATACACGATCACCTTTCCGCTTTGGAATTAAATAAAGCCATTCAACAGTCCAGGCTGATCATCAGCAGGAGCGGGTATACAACATTAATGGATCTGGTCTGTCTTCAACAAAGGGCCGCATTGATACCAACACCCGGGCAAACAGAGCAAGAGTATCTGGCCAGCCATCTGGACAATAAGGGGATCTTTCCATGTCTGAAACAAAACGAATTCAGCTTGCAGGGAATATTAAATAAAACATCGGAGTTCCCCTTCCTGTTTCCCGGGGTGAACAGGGAAGCATATAAATCGGTCATCGGGTGTTTCATCAGGGATCTTGAAATGGTAAAAAGAACGGGTAAGGAAATACGGGTAAGGTAAGTTAATCTGTTTGTTCCCTATTCAACACATGCTTTTATTTACTTTTCCCCCCAACAATACTATCGCTCCCCGATGCGTGGATCTTACTTTGAATACCAGGTGGCATTTGCTGAATGGCTGAAATGATGTCTTTAAAACTAAGCCCATTCTCACAGAAGATCAATTCATCTGCCTTGTATTTTTTGACCAGTACAGGCAACTGTTCTATAGTGCCCAATGTCTTTGCAGCCGGGGTTAGATCATTGTTCACCATACCCAGTATTCTTGTTCTTTGGGGCCCATTTAGCAATACATCTTCTACAAAAGTAAAATCCTTTTCATTGGCTACGATCAGTATGCGAACTCCTTTCTTTTTTGCAGGGAATGACAAGCGGGCCCTGTAAAACAGACTTCCTGCTGCCGATATAATAGCCCGGCTCCAGATGCCAGCCTGGATGAAAATAATAAAGAGCCTGGCCCGGTTGCCCGAATAATGTTTCTTTACAAACTGGTTCATGGCCTTATAGAACAAGCGGACATAATTCAGGCTTCCCTTTCCAGTGCTTTCTCCTTTGAAATGAATGATCGTTGTTCCGGAAAAATAATGATTCCTGAAGCCGGCTTTTTGTAAGCGGTAACTCAAATCAATGTCTTCCCCATACATAAAGAATATTTCATCAAAGCTTCCAGTTTTCTCAAGGACCGAACGTGGTATCATCATGAACGCCCCGGCCAGAACATCAACTTCGTGATCTTCCTGTTCTGGTAAATTTCCAAGGTAATACCTTGCAAAAGAACGAGAACGTGGAAAAAGATATGACAGCCCTGTTAGTTTATATAGTGAAGCGAGAGGTGACGGAAAAGCGCGTTTGCTCTCCTTCAGGAAATTACCGGCACCATCTATCATTCGAACCCCCAGTATACCGGTATTCCTGGTCTTTAGAAAAAAGTCAAGGCATTTCGTCAGGCAGTCCTCCGGCAAAATGGTGTCCGGATTCAAAAAGAGGATAAAGTCTCCCCGGGCTTCTTTCAAGGAACGGTTATTAGCTGCCGCAAAACCTGCATTACTGCTGTTGAAAATAAAATGAACATCGGGGAACCGGGGCAAAAGATAATCCCTGCTTCCGTCTGTAGATGCATTATCTACAACGAATATCTCAGTTTCTAACAGCAAACTGGCTTTCCGCACTGAATACAGGCATTGTTCCAGATAATGTTTTACATTATAGTTTACTATGATTACAGATAATTTCAATTACTGCTGGTTAGATATTCGTTATGATATTTTTCATTTATATATATTATTGTATAATCAAATATAGTAAAGAAGCCTTTGTATCTTTGCCCCATGTTAAAAAGCACACTTTTAAAAGCCACAGAAGCGGGGGCAAATGAAATAAAAAGGTTCTTCAACAGCGAATTCAAGATCTCGAACAAGGAAGGAAAGAACAACCTGGTTACCGAGGCCGATCATGCAGCAGAAAAAGCAATCATCGATATCATCCGGCTCGACTATCCTGGTCATTTCATTCTCAGCGAGGAAACGGGTGAGATCATCATGGACAGTGAATACAAATGGATCATCGACCCTATCGACGGCACCGTGAATTTTGCCAATGGAATCCCGATATGCTGTGTTAGTATCGGACTGGAGAAGGCCGGAGCAATGCTGCTGGGTGCTGTATATAACCCACTCATGAATGAATACTTCCTGGCCGAAAAAGGGGGGGGCGCAACACTAAATGACAAAAAAATAAAAGTGAGCAACAAAACAGATGTCACACATGCCTGCCTGGTTACCGGTTTCCCCTATACTTACCTGGATATGCCAAACGGCCCCTTACAGGTGTTTGAGCGCTTTATCCGGAACGGGGTACCCGTGCGCAGGCTGGGAAGTGCTGCCATTGATCTTTGCTGGGTGGCCGCCGGTCGTTTCGATGGCTTTTATGAACATAAACTCCAGGCCTGGGACAGCGCAGCAGGTTACCTGATGGTAGAAGAGGCCGGGGGAAGGGTCTCTGATTTCAAAGGCCATGAATACTCACCCTACCAGCCCCATATCCTGGCCACCAATGGAAAAATACACGATGAGATGCTTGAAATAATCAACAACCGGAAAGCGTTGTAGCAATGACCTTTTCAAAGATTATCTATTCCCTGCAACAGAATTAAATGGAAGAAAGAACCGAAATATCGTCGCTTGGTGAGTTTGGCCTCATAGACCACCTCACCAGGAACAATGAGACCCGGAACAGTTCCACCCTATTAAGTGTTGGTGATGATGCCGCAATCATAGATCATTTCGGCAGACAAACCGTAATCAGTACAGACATGCTCGTTGAAGGTATTCATTTCGACCTGCAATATACCCCCTTGAAACACCTGGGATATAAAAGTGTTGTGGTGAATATCAGTGATATCTATGCCATGAACGCCACGCCTACACAGATCCTTTTAAGTATTGCCATCAGTAATAAATTTAGCGTGGAAGCCTTGAATGAATTCTATGAGGGCGTTTATTACGCCTGTGAAAAATACCAGGTTGACCTGGTTGGCGGAGATACCACTTCATCACAAAAGGGCTTTGTCATCAGCATCACCGCCGTGGGCGAAGTGGCACCAAACAGTTATGTGAAAAGAAGCACGGCAAATGTAAATGATCTTATCTGCGTAAGCGGCGACCTAGGTGGGGCGTTCCTGGGACTAACCCTTTTAGAAAGAGAGAAAAAGATTTTCACTGAAACAGGCGCACAGCCCGACCTGGAGAACCGGGCGTATATCGTAGGCCGTTTACTGAAGCCAGAAGCCCGAAAGGATGTGATCGAATATTTTGCAGCCCATGATATTTTGCCCACTAGTATGATCGATATCAGTGACGGGTTAAGCAGTGACTTGCTCCACCTCTGCAAACAAAGTGATGTGGGTTGCGTCATTTATGAGGATAAACTGCCCCTGAATGAGGAATCGAAGGAGTTTGCCTATACTTTAGAACTGGATCCCACAGCCTGCGCGCTGAGCGGCGGTGAAGACTATGAACTGCTGTTCACGGTCGCACAGGGAGATTATGAGAAGATTATTGCCAACAATGGCCTCAGTATTGTCGGATACATTACCGAACCCGAAGCAGGAAAACATATCATTACCCGTGGTGGAAATGAATATCAACTGGTTGCCCAGGGCTGGAATCATATTAAATAAACCACCGGGTATCAAATGCCTCCTTTTATTACAGATGCGTATTTCAAATAAGCTCATACTATTCCCTGTTGTTCTGCTTCTTTATTCCTGTGCCCTTACCAACAAACATTACTTGCCCAATACAAAATATATGAAAGGGCAACTGCAGAAAGATTATGGCCTTCTCCGGAAAATACTTGAGAAAACACATCCTTCGCTGTATTGGTATTCCGGAAAGGACAGCATGGACAGGTACTTTGACTTTTATTATTCAGCCATTCAGGACAGCATGACCGAACAACAGTTTGGCTGGAAGATCATTGCGCCACTGACCGAAAAGATCCGTTGCGGCCACACCAGTTTTGGCATGAGCAAGTCTTATAACCGCTGGGCAAACAATAAAAGGTTTGCCGCCTTTCCACTGTTGCTTAAATGCTGGAACGATACCCTTGCTGTGGTGGCAAACCTGAACCGGAAAGACACGGTATTCAAACGGGGAACACTGGTTACATCCATTAACGGACTGGTGAACAAAGAACTCATACATACGCTCTTTGGGTATATGACCAAAGATGGTAGTGCCGATAATGTTAACTACTTGCGGCTCAGTAACAATTTCTCCTATTATCACCGGAACATAATGGGATTAAGCAAACGCTATGCGGTTCAGTATATTGATGTCAGCGGCAATACGAAAACAGTGATGCTTCCCCTGTTTGAATTCCCGAAAGACAGTTCTCAAAAACTGCGTATGACCGCTGCCAAAAAAATGACAGGAAGAGAGCAGAGACAGCAAAGGCTCCAGGAAGCCCGTTCAATGGCTGTAGATACCGTCAATAACACGGCGGTCATCACGCTGAATACTTTTTCATCGGGCGGACTCAGACGTTTCTTCAGGCGTTCTTTCCGGTATATCCGGAAAACGGGTATCTCCAATATGGTGCTCGACATCAGAAGTAATGGCGGGGGCAGGATCAATCTGTCAACCCTGCTTACCCGCTACGTAACAAGGGTTCCATTCAAAGTATCGGACACCGCTTATGCAGCCGTCAGGTCGCTGGGGCCCTACACAAAGTATATTAAAGGTAGGTTCATCAACAATATCGGCCTGTTCTTACTTACCAGAAAAAAACAAGATGGTAAGTATCATTTCGGGTTATGGGAAAGAAAGTTCTACAAACCAAAGAAACTAAACCATTATGGTGGCAATCTCTATGTACTCACAAACGGACTTACCTTTTCGGCCTCTGCTCTATTCTGTAATGCAGTAAAAGGCCAGCCTGACGTCAAGCTGGTCGGAGAAGAGACGGGAGGTGGCTGGTATGGGAACAATGGTATCATGATACCAGAGATCATATTGCCGGAGTCTCATCTCCGGGTAAGGCTACCCTTGTTCCGGCTGGTACAGTATAAACATGTGAAGAAAGACGGGCACGGGGTAATGCCCGATATCTATATCGGTACCAACTATGAGGCACTGGTAAAAGGATTTGACAAAAAGATGCAGGTGGTGATGGACCTGATCAAAGAAAAGAACCGTACCCTCAATAAACAACAGATCATTGAATGATAAAATCATCCGCATCCCGCCAGAACGGATATTTACTTCTTACTTCCTCGAGTTTTTCTTTCTGCAGGGAAATGGTAAACACATCTTCCACGTCCGCCATATGGTAAAGCACCTGCCCCAGCGGATCTATCACCAGGCTGTTGCCGCTGTAGTAGATATTGTTTCCATCTGTCCCCGTGCGATTAACGCCTATAACATAACACTGATTCTCTATGGCCCTTGCACATAAAAGTGTTTTCCAGGCATGGCTCCGCCGTTCAGGCCAGTTTGCCACATAGATTAGCACATCATATTCAGTTGCCGTATCGGTCGATTGCTGCCTGGCCCATACCGGGAAACGCAGGTCATAGCAGATCAGGAGGTTTATCTTCCAGCCCTTTACCGAGGCTACCAGCCTTTTGCTCCCCGCATGGAAATGATGGTTCTCTTCACCATAGGCAAACAGATGCCGTTTATCGTAGTGGCCGTAATTTCCGTTGGGCAGCATCCATATCAGCCGGTTGAAATATCTTCCTTCCTCTTCGATGATGATGCTTCCGGTAAGAACAATGTTATTTTCCCGGCTAACCCTTTTCATCCAATCAACAGTCTCCCCATCCATGGTCTCGGCCAGTGTTTCAGGTTTCATACTGAAGCCTGTGCTGAACATTTCAGGCAATATCACCACTTCCGTCTTATCAGGTATATCCATGATCTTTTTTTCCAGCAACCGCAGGTTTGCCGATCTTTCTTCCCAGATCAGGTTGCTTTGTATAGTGGTAATGGTGAGGCCAGACATCATATCAATAATGTACGAATTTACGAATTGATATGTAAACGGGTCGTTCTAAAAAGGTATCTACATGGTACTTAATTAACAAATGCTTACCTTTGCATCCTGCTCCACACCAGAAACACGGCAGGTTGTAAGCCGTTGTGGTAATAATTTTCATCCCGCTGTTCCGGAAAATGCAACGTCTATACCAGCAAGTAACATCATAAACCATTTCATGGCATTCACAAAATTAACACTTATTGAGCCCCTCCTTAAAGCATTGAAAGCTGAGGGGTACACCACACCAACGCCCATCCAGGTACAATCCATCCCACTCATACTTGAAAGAAAAGACCTGCTCGGATGCGCACAGACCGGCACCGGCAAAACGGCCGCCTTTGCCATTCCCATCTTACAGATACTCTATACCGAAAAAAAGGAAGAACATGGCCCCAGAAACATAAAGGTACTGGTACTCACCCCCACACGGGAACTTGCTATACAGATCGATGAAAGCTTTGCCGCATATGGTAAATTCACAGGTCTCACCCATACGGTTATCTTCGGCGGTGTATCTCAACTCAATCAAACCAATATCTTAAGAAGGGGAGTAGACATACTGGTTGCCACGCCTGGCCGATTACTTGACCTTATCAGCCAGGGGTTTATCGACCTGAAGCATTTGAAGATATTTGTACTGGATGAGGCAGACCGTATGCTCGACATGGGTTTTATCCATGATGTAAAAAGGATCATCACCAAACTGCCAGCAAAGCGGCAGACCCTGTTCTTCTCTGCCACCATGCCCCCAGAGATACAGAAACTGGCCAATGTATTATTGACCCATCCCGCAAAAGTGGAAGTTACCCCTGCATCCTCTACGGTAGATGCCATTAAACAAAGCCTGTATTATGTTGACAGGCCCGATAAGATCAAGTTATTGTTGCACTTATTGAAAGATAATGATATTGTAACCGCCCTTGTATTTACCCGTACCAAGCACGGCGCCGATAAAGTGGTGAAGTTCCTGCACCATGCCCATATCACTGCAGCCGCTATCCATGGCAATAAATCGCAGAATGCCAGGCAGAACGCATTGAGTAATTTTAAGAACGGAAAACTGCGCGTACTGGTGGCCACCGATATAGCGGCCAGGGGCATCGATATTGATGAACTCAGCCATGTGATCAACTACGAACTGCCCAATGTGCCCGAGACCTATGTTCACCGCATCGGGCGGACAGGCAGGGCCGGAAACACTGGTATAGCCATCTCTTTTTGCGATAACGAAGAGCGTGAGGAGTTGAGGGATATCCAGAAACTGATCGGAAAATCTGTTCCTGTGATCAGCGACCACCCCTTTCCGTTGAATATGTCAACCATAAGCAGGCCTGCAGTTCCGCAACAGCAAAAAGCAGCCAGCCGTTCGGGTGGTTATGGATCGGCAGGAAGGAACAACCGGCAGGGTCAAAGCTACAGAAGGTAGGGCCCTGTATTCCTGTTGCACCGTACTCGTATAAGACTTATATTGCGACCAAACAAAACAACTAATATGAAAAAGATCTTTCTGACTGTTACCATGCTTGGGTGTATCACTATCGGCGCCATGCTCTCTTCCTGTACGAACGAGGGGGGGAAGTCGGTATCTTCCCCGGCTTTCAACCTCGATTCCGTAAAGGCTTCCATTGCTGCCAGCAACAAGGCCTATGGGGAATGTTTTGCCACCGGCGATTCCGTCAAATTCGTGAGCTGTTATACAGCTGATGCCTGCATCTTCCCTCCGAACATGCCAAAGATGTGCGGAACACAGGCCATCAACGGTTTCTTTAACGGGGCTGTAAAAATGGGTATCAGGAACATCAAGATCACCACAGAGGAAGTATATGGCAATGACAGCACGGCAAGCGAGGTCGGTAAGTACGACGTGATGGCCGACAAGGACGTTTCGCTGGAAAAAGGCAAGTTCATCGTGGTTTGGAAAAAAGTCAACAGTACCTGGAAGATGCACCGTGATGTATGGAACAGCGATACGACTCCTCCGGCTGTACCAGCTGAGAAGAAATAATATCTGAATTTCACAACAACAGACCCTGTTTAAAAGTAAATGATCAATAAGGGAAGTCTTTTCCTTATTGATCATTTTTTATTTATTGCTGCCCGGACTGACGGAATAAACAGAGTTCTTTAATTCTCCTTGGGTCTTTTGTATATGGGTACCGTACTGCAGGGTTCACCGTACATGATGCTTTTTGCCACCGGCCTCAATAAGGCTGTTACAGCCACATAGGCTGTCTCGGATATCGGCAGTTCACCACATCCCTTGATCACCACTCTTTTATCGGCATAATCTGCCGGGTTGATCTTTGAGAGGTTCTGTAAGAATAAGGTCCGGTGCAGGAATCCGGTATCGCCAAATATCACCTGCCGGGCCACAGGTTCCAGGTAACTGGCCACAAGCATATATGCCCACATGGGTATGGTGGCGTCTGCTGAACAGGTAATGGCCACATTTTTACCCGTATAGGGGGTAAGATCGAGTTGTTTTAAAGATTCCCTGAATTCCTTTTCCCTGATGATCAGTCCCATAAAAAGGTGGTCCTTCATATCAAATACAGCGGTATCGCCCCTGGGATAATACTCCTCCAGGTCAAGTGTGATCAGTCCGCTTTCTGAAACTTTATTTACGAAAGCATCGTTCATGTGGCAAAGTTAAAACAAAAGGGGGAAAGACCTTACCGGGTATGGGTGGATAGAACAGGGGAAAAAGTTCAGGGGTTGTTTTTCAACAGCCCCTGAAATGATGCGTTATCAATAAAATTTACTGCGGTAGTCCTTGATGGTAGCTTGCTTCTTCAACCCTTCGAACCAGTTCACCGCGGTCTGGTTGCGCAATTCATCGATCCGCTGGCTCAGTTTCTGGGCTGCCTGTTCCGGTTTATCATCTCCCTTGGTGCCGCTGCTGTTCACCTTTACCAGGTAAACTCCGGTCTTGCCAATTATGGGGGGAGATACCTTCAACTGGTTATCTTTATTAAAGACCGCACCCACCAGTTTAGGTTCGTCGCCGATATTGTTTATGATCTTGGTGTTGAATGTTATGGAAGAGTCTGCGCCTGCGGTCAAAACCTCTTTTCCATATAAGCTGGCTGTACTTTCCGGTGTGGGGTTGTTGCCCAGTTTTTTCAGGATCATGTCTGCCTTCTTTTCTTCCCGGATTGATTTTTCTGCCAGGGGTCTTGCCGTCTGCACATCCATGGTACCCTCACTCATGATCTTATCCACCACGGCAACCACAAACTGGTCTCCAATACTTTGCGGGTCGCTGATATCTCCCTGTTTGGCATCAAACACCCAGCGTACCAGTTGTCTTGCTTCCTGCAATGTTCCAATTGTAGCGTCGTTCTCTTTTACCATGGCGGGAGCACTGACCTTCTTAAGGCCATTCTTCTGAATATAGGCGTCAAAGCTTTTTACGTCTTTTTCCGCTGATAGTTTTGTTGCGTCTATACTGGCTTTATTGATCGTTGCCTCGCTGGCCAATATTTCCTTGGCCATAAAAGCTACCTTATATGCCGGGCCACTGCCTTTCTGCGAAAGGATATCTATGATATGATACCCAAACTGTGTTTTTACAACACCCCTTGATCCGGTGGGTTTATTAAAGCAGAAATCGTTGAACTCAGGTACCATGGCACCATATCCAAATGTTCCCAGGTCTCCGCCCTTGTCCTTGCTTCCGTCGGCAGAATACTTCAATGCAAGTGCTGCATAATCTGCCCCAGTGTTAATGGCGGCATAAATACTGTCGGCCTGCTTTTTCGCGGTGCTGTCTGCCAGAATCGGCTGCCCGGTCTGGCTGTTTACGGTGGCAATAAGAATATGCCTTGCCTTTACACTGTCGGGTAAGGTTTTTACACCCAACAGTTTCGCCAACACATAACTCCCTTTATCCACATAGGGTCCGAAGACACCACCCACGGCTAAGGTGGAAATAGAATCTATCCTGCCTGACTGTACCTTTGATTTTGGCAGATAGTTACTGTCGAAATCTATTATAGAAGTGTTCCTTGCTAGGAAGTTCCGGACGTTTGTTTCTGTTTCAAAACCGCTTTTCAGGGCAATGGTTGCTTTCAATGTCCTGTCGCTGTCCTCCGGGCTGGGCAACTGGCTGAAGGCAACATAGGAAATCATCCTCCCTTCTTCCTGTTTAAAAAGATCCTTGTGTTTGGATACATACTGTGATATCTCGTCATCACTCACTTTCAGGGTGCTGTCGCTGATAACATTATAAGGCACTGCCACATAAGATATAACAGCAAAACTTTTATTATTGATGGAATCCTTTTGCTTCATCCAGGCGGGATAATAGGCTGCTGCATTCAGGAGCGAAAAATACTTTGTGGAGATGCTCGTTAGTTTTTGAGGCTCCACGATGCGGCCATTGATCATATCGTACTGTTCCCCTTTTGCCTTCTTAATGGTGTTTATTGCATCCCTCAGTTTATTCTCATCCAGTTTTCCGGTTGCCGGATCTACCATCCCCTGCTCCTGCATCAGGGGATTCGAAGGATCGTTGCTGGACAGGACAACAGATAATTCCTTTGCGGTGAAATCGATACCCAGTTTATCCGCTTCAGCATAAAATACCTTTTCTGCTACCATCTGGTTCCATATGCGCTCGCGTATCTCCGCAGCTGCGGTAACCGTTGATTTTTTTCCGGACCTTTGCTCTTCCTGGTCCTCGGCGTCCTTAACTTTCTTATTAAACTCCGCCTGATCGATAGCGCTTCCGTTCACCTTACCGATGGTGGAAGAACCGGAACTGAACATCCTGCTGGATCCCTGCTTGGCATCCATCAGAATAAATCCTATCAAACTGAGTGCAATGACCCCAATTACAATTGCTGCACCTTTATCACGAATTCCCTGAATGATTTGCATAAAAGACTAAATTAAAATGGAGGGCAAAAATAGGGTAAAAATAGGTAAGAATGTCTAAAAATAGGGCTTTACAGCTATTAATTGGCAGCAGTAATAAAGAAAGAACCTTAATTTATATTATATTATCTGTATATTTTATCCTGATATCTTACTGCAGCCACAAATACAGGTTTTGAACATACTGATGTTGATAAACAACCTTTACTGTTGATAAGCCCGTTTTCAGCCAGCACCAGTCATGCATAATTTGGGTGAAGTTTTAATGTACCGGTTATAGGGTTCAATATCATGTTATCAAAAGCATGTTTATGCATACTGTATTCACACCTGATGGTTACGATAACCTGTTTTTATTTTACACCCCATTTCTTATCAACCTTTGTTCATAAATTTTGAATGTTTTTATAAAAGCGGGTAACAGACGATGTATCCTGCGCAACCATTTAAATATTTAAATGTTAATTACCTGTGGATGAGCGTTCATAAACTAAAGGTTTTAATTTTACATCAATACTAAAATATATTCTTTACACATATCAACACCCATAGTAGTAGTAGGTGATTATATAAATAGTATTTATTAATACATACTATGTCAGATATTAACAAGGCAAATTATATACTGGAACACCGGGGTTTCCTGGATATACCGATCAACCCGGGTCTTGACCTTTTTGCAGCGATAGAGAAACTCAAGAAAGAAAAGAATGCCGTGATCCTGGCGCATTATTACC
The DNA here is from genome assembly GCA_025361325.1 of Bacteroidota bacterium. Lineage (GTDB taxonomy): Bacteria > Bacteroidota > Bacteroidia > Chitinophagales > Chitinophagaceae > Ferruginibacter. The sequence continues at coordinate 3,222 of JANYAL010000367.1, read as the reverse complement.
AGGAACCCGATATTCAGGATGTAGCTGATTTCATCGGCGACAGCCTGGGCCTGGCCCAGCAGGCCCAGCAAACAAAAGCCGATATGATCGTTTTTGCAGGTGTTCACTTCATGGCCGAGACCGCCAAGATCCTGAATCCTTCCAAAAAAGTGGTATTACCCGATCTTAAAGCAGGTTGTTCTCTGAGTGATTCCGCACCGCCTGCCCTCTTTAAGCTGTTCAGGGATAAACACCCCGACTATCAGGTCATCACCTATATCAACTGTTCTGCAGGTATCAAGGCATTAAGCGATATCATCTGTACCTCCTCCAATGCCCGTCAGATCGTTGAAAGCCTGCCCGCCGACCAACCCATCATCTTTGCACCCGACAGGAACCTGGGGGCTTATATCAATAAAATAACCGGCCGGAATATGAAATTATGGAACGGAGCCTGCATGGTACATGAAATATTCAGCCTCGAAAAGATAACCCGTTTAAAGATCCGGCATCCCGGGGCGAAGATCATAGCACACCCGGAATGCGAGGCCCCGGTGCTGGCCATCGCTGATTTTATAGGAAGTACAACAGGATTATTAAAATTCACCGAAAGGGATCCGGCACAGGAATTCATTGTTGTCACCGAGACGGGTATCCTTCACCAGATGCAAAAGAACAGCCCGGGTAAGTCCTTCATCCCGGCACCACCTGATAACAACTGTGCCTGTAATGATTGCCCGCACATGAAACTCAATACCCTCGAAAAACTGTACCTCTGCATGAAGTACGAGTTACCCGAGATCATCCTGGAGGAAGACCTGAGGCTGGCAGCAAAGAAGCCGATCGACAGGATGCTGGAGATCAGTGCAGCCAACAAGCTCTAATGTTCATGCATTTTATTAAATGCCCCGATGCGTGTTGCTGTATTTTCCCGGATGTTCATATAAAACAGGTTGATATCACCCACGTGATAATTCCTTTTTATAAAGAATAGCTTGCCGAAGATATTCGGTTTGCTGGTCCATAAAATATTGCGGTGGATACCAGCGCTTACTGTGGCCGGTATGATCTTATTAAAATTATAGAGAATACCCCCTTTATTAAGGGAGGAAGGATAATAGGTGTTGTCTCTTGTCCAGGTAAGCGGATTGATCACCACGATTCGGTAAGCCTCCTTTCTAACGATCTGTGGCCCTTCATATCCCTTTTTAAAACTGCGCCAGCTTACAAAACATCCGGTAGCGAGGGAGTCATCACAGGGTTTAATTGCCTTGAAATATTTCTCCGGAACGGGCATACCGACCAGGTAGGCGCAGACCAGTTTTTTCTGCAGGGCTTTTTCTTCAAAAAATTCTTTCAATAACCTGGCCGCGTGTACGGTTCCCTGGCTGTGCGATGCCAGGATGATGGGGCGGCCCTGGTTGTAATGCTCAAGGTAATAGATAAAGGCGTTCCGGATATCTTCATAGGCCAGGTCGAAATACTTGCGGGATACCGAATCGGGCACAAAAAAGGAGCGTATATGCGCCTGACGGTAGCGTGGGGCAAAGACCCTGCATTTTTCATTGAATACACTGGCCTGGTATAATATGGTGGTATAATCCGTTTTGGCATTTATCTCAGCATCATCTATCGGTGCGTTCCAACGCTGATCGCTGAGGGCGGTAAGGGTGGTGGGGTGAATAAAGAAAACATCAGCAACCGAATCTTTTATATAGCCCCGAAGCAGGGGTTTTGGAACACTGTCAGACGGGTCTTTTTTCCAGGGATGCGCTGCCCAGTAATCGAGGTTCGCATAATCAGGACTTTCCGTTGCACTTTTAAAATGGTAAGCAGGCAGGTATGAATAATCCCGCTGGCTACAGGATGCTGTAAATATTATAGGAATAAAGAGTAAAAAGCAAAGTATATTAGTGTTATAAATTGCCAGGGTTCCATGTCTTTTCATCCGGGATGTCTTGTTTTTAAGGGTTTCAAACATCAGATCCTGTAACAGTATAACAGGCATAGGATCACCTGTGTGCCAGGCGGTAATTTAGACATATAATTTTAATGCATGCCCAATATGTTCCCGCTTTTTATATAAAGAAATGATAAAACAGTAACTTATTAATCCCTGGATGGGTACTGACGTATAACATGTTGCTCCGACACATAAACTACCTGAAAGCGGTATTCCTGCATAGTATTACCGCCTTTGGCGGACCCCAGGGCCACATGGGGATGATGATGAAGACCTTTGTGGACCGGAGAAAGGATGTGACCCGGGAAGAGCTGATGGAATATATATCCTTCTGCCAGCTTATCCCTGGTGCCTCCTCCACGCAAACCATCACCCTCATCGGTTATAAACGCGGTGGGGTTACCCTGGCCGTGCTAACCCTCATCATCTGGATACTGCCCGCCTGCACCCTTATGGGCGGACTTTCCTTCCTGGTAAGTGGTATCGGTAAGGATAACCTCAACACCAGCATCTTCCAGTTCATCCAGCCCATGGCCATCGGTTTTTTAGCCTATGCTGCGTTCAGAGCTTTCAAGATATCGGTAAACAACCTGATCACCGTGGGTATCATGCTGGTGACACTGGGTGCCACATTCCTCCTCTTCAGATCCCCCCTGGTATTTCCCCTGTTCATTGTAATGGGCGGTGTGGCCACCAATTTCAGCAGCAGGCGCATACCGGAAAAGGAAGTGGTAAAGCCAAGGCATATACGCTGGACGAATATCTGGCTCTTTGTGCTTGTTTTTATCGTAGCCGGTATTTTGAGCGAAACAGCCCGGAAGCAGCAGTGGGAGAACCGGAAGGCCTATAACCTGTTCGAGAACTTTTACCGCTTCGGAAGCTTTGTTTTCGGGGGCGGGGATGTACTGATTCCGCTGATGCTCGACCAGTATGTGGCCAGGCCCACGTCGCCGCAGGTACAGAAAAGAAATCCCGGTATGATACGTATTGAACGGGATGAGCTGCTCACCGGCGCCGGCATGGTACGGGCCATACCCGGACCCGTGTTTTCCATTGCGGCCTATACGGGTGGCTTGGCACTGAAGGATAACGGAAAAATGGCCCAGTTGATGGGTTGCATGATCGGTTCCGTTGCCATTTTCCTGCCCAGCGCCCTGCTGGTACTGTTCTTTTTCCCGGTTTGGCAGATCCTGAAGAAATTCGTGGTGGTGTATAGATCACTGGAGGGAATAAACGCTGCAGTGGTTGGCATTATGTGGGCCGCTACGCTGTACCTGCTC
>JANYAL010000339.1 GCA_025361325.1 Bacteroidota bacterium | reverse complement strand
GTCCGAAATCCCAGAAATAGGCAAAAGTCTTTTGCTGTACCAGGTTAAGGAGGGCATTATCACTGATCACAGGAAACTTATCGGAAGAATCTATCTGGGTCTGTAATTGGATGGTAAATTCCTTGTTGAGACTCCCCCCTTGTTTCGATTTTAATGTGGTGTTGCCGTTTAACAGGTAACGGGTTAGACCTTTCAAAGTTGTAGAAGGGGAAATAACAAGCGTACTGTCGTTATTCTCATAGTTAAAATTCACGGATTCAGAGGCAGATCCGTTCTCCAACATCGACACGGACACAGGGACAGTGGAACAGTCCAGTACGTTATTGAAAAAGAGTCGTATAGCGATCTGCATACGGGTATTATAATTGATACCGCCCAGGGATGCATTAACAGTATCCAGTCTGGCATTTGCCAATTGTAATGCGGATGGCGGACCCGGTGGCACAGTAGTTGAATTATCTTTTTTATTACAGTCGGCGGAAAAGAAAAATACCGACAGCAAGAACGGCAAACTGGCTTGATTGATAAATCTCAGCTGCATGATCAGAATATTAAAGTTGATATGGAATGGGGCAGCGCAGACATCTCTGCTGCATTTCCATCCATCCATAAAAAATAAGGAGTCATCGTATCACTTTGATTCATCACAATCACTACCACTTTCCCGTCTCTATTCTTAAAAGCGGTAGTCAGCAACTGACTTCTGCTGGCTGCTGCAGCAATCCTTCTTGCACCCGGGGTGATGAATTTGGAGAAATGTCCAATATAATAAAACGCATTGGTGTATATGAGTTGTCCGGTGCGTGTATCGCCATGAACAGGGGCAAAACAAAAATTCTTTACATGATTCGGACCCCCGGTCTCATCCAGCAGGATATTCCAGTCTGTGAATCCTTCCATTCCATTATTGAAATCATTGATCATGGAGCGGGCGTATTTTTCGCCCAGCGACCAGTCCTGGTATTTCTTTGCATCAAAACTTTCGGCACAGCCTTCGGTAAAAAAGAGGTGTTTATCCGGGAAAGCCTCATGAACCCTTTTCACATTATCATACATGGCTGTTCCCCCGCTCCAGGGTTCATACCAGTGGAAGGCAATTCCCCAGGCGTATCTTGAACCCGCAGGATCCTTGAAGTAAGTCTGCGCACGCTGGTACATGAGGTCGCGGTTATGGTCCCACATCATAATCTTAACATCTTTCAGACCTTGCTTTACCATGGTGGGGCCCAGGTGATCTTTCAGGAAATCGCGCTCCTCCCCGGCTGTATAAATACAGCTTTCCCAGATCTGTTTGGCCATGGGTTCATTCTGAATGGTAATGCCCCAGACCGGTACCCCTTCCTTTGCATAAGCCTTAATGAATTTTGTGTAATATCTGGCCCAGCTATCATAAAATGCGGGTTTCAGCCTGCCGCCATGAAGCATGTCATTGTTGTCCTTCATCCAGGAAGGGGGGCTCCAGGGGCTACCAAACAGATGAAGTGTTCCCCCGCTTGCAGCCAGGGCCGCCTTGATGAAGGGTATCTTAAATTTCTTATCATGATCAATATTGAATGAATTCAGCGAAGCATCGCCCTCTTTTACATAGGTATAAATATCGCTGCTGAAATCGCAGCTATTGATATTGGTCCTGGCAATCGTATATCCGATGCCATCCTTCTTATCAAAGTATGACCGGAGCAATTCCTCCTGTTTATCCCTAGGGAGCTTATAAAATGTTTCAGCAGCGGCATCTGTGAGGGCCGCGCCTATACCAATATAGGTTTGAAATGCTTTGGCGGGATCAACAAAAACACAAACCTGTGTTTCAAATGGCTGCCGCATTTCTTTGAATTCGGATGTTCCTGTTAAAGTAAGACGGTTATCACTGTTTTCTGCAGTAGTATATACCGATACTTTTTTTCCTTTTCCGGTATTAGGTTGTGCCGCAACTGATCCATACAGAAATAATAGGAAGAATAGTGGATAATAAAATTTATTTGTCATGATCGGGTTTATTTTAAAGCGTCACCAGATAAATGTGGCAGCAGCATTAGCCGGCATACTGGCCACGACTGCGCTGCCTTTAAAAAGTATATTAAAATTAACTGCATTGCCTTCATTAAGCACCATAAGCACTTTCCTGCCATCAGGTCTCAGAAATGCCACATTGGATAAATTCGTGGCCTCTGTACTTGAAATTCTAACTGACCCCGGAGGAACAAATTTGGCGATCTGGGCAATGATATAATAAGAGACATTGCGACTTGCTGCTCCACTAATGGTAATTGCACCTTTGCATTGAGAACAGCCCCCGGGGGTATGCATCAGGTAGTTAGGGTCGCTGGCCAAGTTCCATTCCAGGGCCGTCTTGCTCCAGTTGCGCATAGACCCAATGATTACATTCTTGATATGCCATATCAGGTCGCCGTCAAATGTTCCGGTACTGCTTGTCCATTGTTCTGTAAAATACAGGTCCTTGTTGGGATAAGCATTGTGTACGGTAGATAAAGCACTGATATCGCCAGCATATAAATGAAAAGCGGATCCATTGATGAATGGTCTGGCCCCTGCATCATTCAGTATCGTGATCGGGTATCCGGGGTTATCACAATTATGGTCCCAGCCAATAATCTTGGTAGTGATCCCTGCTGCCTGGAAAGCCGGGCCAAGATGATTTTTAATAAAGTCGGCCTCCTGCAGCGCGGAGAACACGAGGCTTGGATTATTTCCCGGGTTCTGAGGTTCGTTCTGAATGGTAATGGCATCAATAGTGATGCCGTTTAACTGCATCTTGCGTACATATTTGACAAAATACCTGGCATAAGCAGGGAAATACTGGGATTGCAGTGTACCGCCCACGGTACTGCCATTATCCTTCATCCACACCGGGGCACTCCAGGGAGAGCCCAGCAGTTTGATGCGCGGGTTGATGGCAAGGATCTGTTTCAATACCGGTATCAGGTCAAGAGTATCCTGTGAGAGATTGAAATTGGCCAATGCAGTATCGGTTTGCCCCGCAGGCATATCGTCGTAACTGAACACGGATGTGTTCAGGTCGGAAGCGCCTATACTGATACGCAGGTAACTAACACCTATGGCATCTGCACTATTTCCAAAAAGTTCATTCAATAATGCGCTTTTATCCGAAGCCCCCATGTGGTTGATTAGGTAGGCGCTTCCTCCGGTGAGGGTATAACCAAATCCGTCGATGGACTGGTATTTTAGCGTACTGTCCACTTCTAGGGTTGGAAAAGCATTTGTGGGGTTACCAAAAGAAATTGTACCGGCCTGTTTCTGCAGCAATACTGTCTGGTCAGATTTAGTGAGCCAGTAATCCATATCGTTCGTTGCAGGAGGTGTTACCAGGTTGGGGTTCCCGGTACCACTATCCTTTTTGCAAACACCGAAGCAGAACAATACGGCAATACTAATCAGCCATAAATAAAATCTTCCCATCATTTTAATCAGTTATTTAAATTCGTTTACCAGAACCTTATTTTTTCATTTTCAATTTTTCATTCACCAGTTCGCCCACTTTTTTCCCATATTCATTACTTACGAGACAGGAATTATGAAAGTGTATGCCCCCATAGAACCTTGCCCAGTTGTTCTCCACGGCAGCCTGACGAAAGGAAGTGAAGGACCGGTTCTTGATGCCGAATTCCAGTTCTGAGCTGTCG
>JANYAL010000328.1 GCA_025361325.1 Bacteroidota bacterium | reverse complement strand
CGACAGGAAAATACGAAGCAGGCTACATGGTGTAATTTGTTCAGTACCCATTCGCCGATCCCTTTTTTCAGGCAACCTGAAATTTCCTATTTCAGTTTTTCATTCTGGCGATGCCGTTGGGCGTCCCGGTCACGCTTCTTTTCCAAATTCTTTTGCAATGCATCGGTGAGGTCAACACCGGTTTGGTTGGCCAGGCAAAGAACTACCCACAATATATCGGCCAGTTCATCGGATAGGAGCCCCCGCAGGTCTTCCCCTGCAGGGGGAAGCGTTTCAAGCTCTTTTCGATACGACTGTTCACCATAGATCCGCACCATATGTCTGCTTAATTCACCCACTTCTTCCATCAATATGCCCAGGTTGGTCAGTTCGGAGAAATACTTTACACCTACCGTCTTTATCCAATGGTCAACTTCGGTTTGGGCCTCCTTGATCGTGATCTCTTTCATCTGCATGTATTTAATAGTAACTGTCGGGGATAATTGCTCTTCTTCGCCCGGATCTTTTCCTTTTCACGCTCCCCTTCCCGGAAGCGGATGGGAACGGGGTTTTATTCCCTGTTCTTACTGTCTATCCAAATCGTCACCGGTCCGTCATTCAGCAGGGATACCTTCATATGGGCACCGAATGTACCGGTGAATATTTTTTTCCCCAGCTCCTTTTCCAGTTGATCTATCATTTCTTCATAGCGCGGAATGGCATGATCCGGTTTGCTTGCCCGGATATAAGATGGGCGGTTCCCTTTTTTGGTGGCGGCATGAAGTGTGAACTGGCTTACGAGCAGGATATCGCCACCGTTTTCTTTAACGGAGATGTTCGGCACTTGGTGTTCATCATCAAAAATGCGCAGGTTCACGATCCTGTTGCTGAGCCATTGAATGTCTTCATGGGTATCGGCATCTTCAATGCCGAGCAGTACGAGCAGGCCTTCCCCGATCGAAGTATGTACGGCCCTGTCGATCGTGACGGATGCCTGCAATACCCTTTGTATAACGGTTCTCATGGAATAAAGATAATGCTAATGGGTACAAATGCGGGCTGTTTCAAACGGGCCGATCCTTTTTTTCAGGCGACCTGTGTTTGAGAAAACAGGGTGCATCAATTATACTTTGAATCCCGGTGTGTACAGGTTATGTATTCAGGTGCCTGTGCTGTAAAACTCCGGTAACGTGTTGCATCTTTTTTTACCGATCCCCAAAAACAGGGTGGAGCATAGACGAAGAAGGGATCAGAAGTATGTACCGGGCAGCTGCTTTTTCTTCTTTTCTTCCGGTCTGGTTATCCGGCAAAGATTGGTGTTAAAACATTATTAGTGGTTTGTGTTTTTGGCCGGCCTTTATTAAATGAAAATCACAGGTTCAGGCACAGAAATGGGAAATGTGCCTGAAATCAGTGCTTTCATACTTTTACGAAAATTCCAAGATTATGAACAAAAATTTTTCACATAAACTGGGGAAAAACGAGCAAAGGCAATACCCTATTGCATCTGTAAAATTATCCACCTCTTTTTTCCACAAGTGTTGATATTTATAAGTTTGATTGTTCGGTTACAACAAATATTTTCGTTTTAACGTCCCACTTAACAATTACTTAACCCTACAATAACCCAGATCAATAAATTACCATGTCAACAAAAAAGCAAGCGGCAAAAGGTATTCGTTTCAGCCGTCAATTCACCCGTGATGGCGTTAGTGCCTTTGATATGTTTGAATACGATTACCGGACCTCGGTGATCAAGAACCCGACCGGCGAGGTCGTATTCCAGATGGAGAATGTGGAAGTACCGAGGCCATGGAGCCAGATTGCCACAGATATTCTTGCACAGAAATATTTCCGCAAGGCAGGTGTACCCAAAGAGGATGGAACCACGGGCAGGGAAACCTCTGTTAAACAGGTAGCTCACCGCATGGCGCATTGCTGGAGGGTATGGGGCGAACGTTATGATTATTTCGCTACGCCGCAAGATGCAGAGATATTCTATGAGGAGCTGGTATATTCCATATTGAACCAGGCCTGTGTTCCGAACAGCCCGCAATGGTTCAATACCGGGCTGTATGAAGTGTACGGCATTTCGGGTAAACCCCAGGGGCACTATTTTGTGGATGCCCGGGACGGCCAGTTGAAAAAATCGACCAGTGCCTATGAGCGTCCACAGCCGCATGCCTGTTTTATCTTAAGTGTCAATGACGACCTGGTGAACGATGGGGGTATCATGGACCTGTGGGTACGGGAGGCCAGGATATTCAAATACGGGAGTGGTGTAGGTACCAATTTCAGCAGTATCAGGGGCGAAGGAGAGAAACTGAGCGGAGGCGGAACATCGAGCGGACTGATGAGTTTCCTGAAGATCGGCGACCGTGCTGCGGGCGCCATCAAGAGCGGGGGCACCACCCGGCGCGCAGCCAAGATGGTATGTCTCGACATCGATCACCCGGAGATCGTAGATTTTATCAACTGGAAAGTGGGTGAGGAAGATAAAGTGGCTGCATTGATAGCAGCGGGTTATTCCAGCGACTATGAAGGAGAGGCCTACCGCACTGTGAGCGGACAGAACAGCAATAACTCCGTGCGCATATCCAATGCATTCTTCAACGCACTGGATGCGGACGCAGACTGGGAACTAAAAGCAAGAAGCGATGGCAGAACGATGCGCAAGGTGAAAGCGGCTGACCTGTGGAACAGGATCTGTTATGCGGCCTGGCGTTGTGCCGACCCCGGTACCCAGTATGACACAACCATTAATGAATGGCATACCTGTCCTGAAGGGGGCCCCATCAGAGCATCTAATCCATGCAGTGAGTACATGTTCCTCGACAATACCGCCTGTAACCTGGCCAGTGTGAACCTTCGGAAATTCTTTGATGAATCCACCAACACGTTCAACGTTCCGGGATTTGAACATACCTGCCGTTTATGGACCGTGGTACTGGAGATATCCGTGCTGATGGCGCAGTTCCCTTCCAGGGAAGTGGCGCAGCTCTCCTATGACTACCGCACCCTGGGCCTGGGGTATGCCAACCTGGGTTCCATGCTGATGGTGAGTGGTATTGCCTATGACAGCGAGGAAGCCCGGGGTATTGCCGGGGCCATTACCGCCATCATGACCGGTGTGTCCTATAAAACATCGGCTGAGATGGCCGGTTACCTGGGTGCTTTTGACAAATATGAAGAGAACCGGACGCATATGTTACGGGTGATGCGGAATCACCGTGCGGCAGCCTATGATGCGTCAGAAGCTTATGAAGGCCTGGAGATAAAACCACAGGGTATCAATGCAAAATACTGTCCGGATTACCTGCTTAAAGCCGCAACCAGGGCCTGGGACGATGCGGTGCAGCTGGGTGAGAAATATGGTTACCGCAATGCCCAGACCACGGTGATCGCCCCAACCGGCACCATCGGACTGGTCATGGATTGTGATACCACCGGTGTGGAACCAGACTTTGCCCTTGTTAAGTTCAAGAAACTGAGTGGCGGGGGATATTTTAAAATAATCAACCAGAGCGTACCCCAGGCTTTGCGAAATTTGAAGTACAGCGAAAAAGAGATAGAAGAGATCGTGAATTATGCCAAAGGGCATGCTTCGCTCGAGAATGCCCCTTTCATCAATAAAAAGAGCCTGATGGAAAAGGGCTTCACCTCCGAAGACATCGAAAAACTAAACGGGGTTCTGGGTGCCGCTTTCGAGATCGGTTTTGTTTTTAATGTATTTACGCTGGGTGAAACCTGCCTGGAGCGTCTTGGATTCCGTGCAGAACAATACAATGATTACGGCTGGAACTTACTGGAAGCACTGGGATACTCCCCCGAAGAGATCGATGCGGCCAATATTTATATCTGCGGCACCATGACGGTGGAAGGAGCCCCTTATCTTAAGGAAGAACATCTTTCCGTTTTTGACTGTGCCAACAAATGCGGCCAGACCGGCGAAAGATATATCCATGCACACGGGCATATCCGTATGATGGCTGCCGCACAACCCTTCCTCAGTGGAGCCATCTCCAAGACGATCAACCTTCCCAACGAGGCCACCCAGACGGAGATTGCTGATTCGTACCGCATGAGCTGGGAACTGGCACTTAAAGCATGTGCGCTGTACCGTGATGGTTCCAAATTATCGCAACCCCTCAGCAACAAGAGCGACAAGAAAAAGAAGCTGGATGACCCCATCACCGAGGACAAGGCCAGGGACCTGGCGAAAGAATTGACCACCCTGGTGGACATGAGCAAACTCACCATCGATGACCTCCTGGACGAAATGAACAAAAGGGTGCAGAGCAGCGCCGACACTTCATTGAAACGGCAACTGGCCATGATCGTGGAACGCCGGGCATTGCCCGCCAAACGCAGGGGCTTTACCCAGAAGGCAAAAATAAACGGCCAGGCCCTTTTCCTGCGCACCGGAGAATACAACGACGGCACCCTGGGCGAGATCTTCATTGACATGGCCAAGGAAGGCGCCACGATGCGCAGTATGCTGAACTGTTTTGCTATAGCCATCTCCATTGGTCTGCAGTACGGCGTACCGTTGGAAGAATATGTGGAGAAATTTGTATTCACCCGCTTTGAGCCATGCGGTATGGTGGAGCACCCCAATATCAAATCCACAACCTCCATCATCGATTTCATGTTCCGTTCACTGGCCTATGAATACCTCGGCAGGAATGACCTGGTTCATGTACTCGATAAACCCGAAGTGCTGAACCTGGGCAATGAGGAATGGGACGCTTCCACTCCAACTATTGGTGAACGCACACCCGAACTGAGTGAGGTCAGGGTCCTGGGCTCAACACCTGTACCGCCGGTAAAGGCCCACAGGACCGCCCACGTGATCAGGCCAGCAAACGGAATGGATGCCGTGAATGCTGCCAACAAGAGTATGCAAAGCGATGCACCCGCCTGTAATACCTGCGGACACATTACCATACGCAGCGGCACCTGTTATAAATGCCTGAACTGCGGGAACAGCATGGGTTGCAGTTGATTATATTTTTCAGATGTATAAAATTCTATCCGGGCGCCACTCTTTTGAATGGCGCCCTTTTTATCCGGGAAGCGTTTGAGATCATTGATATAAATGATACTTTTACATCCCTGTGGGGATCTTTGTAATTACATTTGCGAAACTGAGACAGATAAACCAAACCTGAAACCATATGCAACTTATCCGGGTACTGTTCCTGCTTATTTTTATGACGGGTCTGAAGCCATGTGCTGCACAAGATTATAATGTATCTGGCAGTGAGGTCAGGATTCTCAAGCCCGTATTATTTGAATCGGGTACTGCCCGTTTAAAGCCGGAAAGTGATGCTGCTCTCGCCATCATAAAAAAATACCTGGACGACAAAACTTACATCAGTCTCATTCGCGTAGAATGTCATACGGATAAAAGCGGTAATGCCTCATCCGATCAGTTGTTGACCGAACTGCAGGCTATGTCGGTCTGCAAGGCCCTGACAGCAATGGGTGTTGATTGCAAAAGACTGATCGCGACAGGTTTTGGAAGCCAGAAACCCCTTGCATCCAATGATACTCCGGAAGGTAAAGCCATGAACCGTCGGGTGTGTTTCATCAATGCTGCCTTACGGGGAATACCGATCGGGGGTATGCCTGTTGACGGAGGAGGCAGCCTCGCCGGTGACCCCTGTAAATGATAAAGTAAAATTCAATGACGTATTTTTAGTGTATGACCTCACAGACATTCACGTATGATAAAGGCAAAGTAATTCAGGCTTTACGCTACCATTTCATCACCCGGCGTGAGATAAAGTTTATGATGATACTGGTCAATGTCTTTGCCATTGTTTCAGCGGCCCTGTTCTTCTTCCGGAAAATTTCACCACTTGCTTTCTTGATGAGTTCGGTACTTTGGTTCATCCTGATGCTCACATTCTGGTTCCTGCTGCCTTACCTGGTCTATAAAAGGGCTGCCACATTCAAAGACAGTTTCAAAGCAATATTGACTGACCGGGAATTCCGCATAGAAAATGACCGGGGGGGAAGAAGCTGGCCCTGGAATGATTTCAGTACCTGGCTGGAAAGCCCGTATTTTTTTCACTTGTATTTTAACAGCCGGTCTTTTTTCATTGTTCCCAAGTCGGCTTTTGAGGGGGGGGGACTGCTGGAGGCGAGGAAGATATTAAGGTCTAAGATCGGGTAGGGTTGATTTATAATTCTTATCAGGTATACTACGAACCCTTACTGTAAAATGTAAGGCTATTGCCCGCAGCTCATAGCTCGCAGTTTATTTCTTATAATTTCTTCTCCATCACATAGTGTGGAATCGTCACTTCTATGAATTCATTACCCACCTCTTTATACCCCAGTTTTTCATAGAATCCTGCTGCGGTCTTACGGGCATGCATGATCAGTTTTTGAAATCCTTTATCGCGGGCTACAAGTTCAGCAAAATGCATGAGGCTGGCACCAATGCCCTTTCCCTGTAAATTGTTCTGTACTGCCATTTGCCGAAGCCTGAGGGTCTTACCATCCACTTTTGTCAGTATACAGCAGGCCAGCATCTCATCATCATCAAAGGCTCCGATAAGGATATCGTCTTTTTCTCTGGCAAGCTCCTCCTCACTGTAAGTCAGGCCAAGCGGACGTCTTAGTATCTCAGTACGCAGGTTTACCATTTGCAGGTATTCTTTGCTGCCGTGGTCTATCTGTTTTAAGGCCATAAAATTCTGTTTTTATTATGCTTAAGCTAATTAGCGTAAACTGTATAAAAATATACAATTATTTTATCATGACCTGAATAGGGAGGTTTAATGCCTTTTATTAAGGCGAAAAGCCCTTTCTCAATTGATTTAGGATAAGAAACCGTTCTCAGAATCGGGCATTGTATTTTTTCATAATTTTTCTCATTAACCGGGGACAGGTAAGCGGCAGCAACACTTTTAATAGGGGCCAGCCGGCTTCGAAAGCCGTTAAAACGTATAATCTTCCTTCCATTTATATTTCTTTGCATTTATTGCAAAAAGTATATTTTTGCAACCAATATAAACTAAATTTTACTACCATGTCAGACATTGCAACAAGAGTGAAGAAAATAATTGTTGACAAATTAGGTGTTGATGAAGCTGAGGTTACTCCTGAAGCTTCTTTTACAAATGATTTAGGTGCCGATAGCTTGGACACCGTTGAATTAATAATGGAATTTGAAAAAGAATTCAATATTTCTATTCCAGATGAGCAGGCCGAGACCATAACCACGGTAGGCCAGGCCAATGCTTACTTAGAGGAACACGCTAAGTAAAATATTCTTATCTCAGGCAATTTTTATGGATCTAAAGCGAGTTGTTGTTACCGGACTGGGTGCCCTGACTCCATTGGGTAAAACTGTTGATGAATATTGGCAGGGTTTGACCGGTGGTGTAAGTGGATGTGATTACATCAAACAGTTCGACTGCTCTAAATTCAAGACCAGGTTTGCCTGTGAGGTGAAGGATTTTGATCCTACCCATTACCTCGACCGGAAGGAGGCACGTAAAATTGACCGTTATTGCCAGTTTGCCCTAATAGCCAGTGATGAGGCTGTAAAAGATGCAGGTATAAGCAAGGAGAACGTAGACCCCGACCGGGTGGGTGTGATCTTTGCCAGTGGTATCGGGGGCCTGATCACGTTCCAGGAAGAAGTTACCAATTATGCCCTTGGCGACGGAACTCCCCGTTTCAATCCTTTCTTTATCCCCAAAATGATCCTCGATATTGCAGCGGGGCAGATTTCTATGCGGCATGGCTTTCGTGGTCCTAATTTCGCCGTAGTAAGTGCCTGTGCTTCATCTACAAATGCCATTATCGATGCTTTTGACAATATACGACTGGGAAAAGCAGATATCATCATAACCGGAGGAAGTGAGGCA
>JANYAL010000314.1 GCA_025361325.1 Bacteroidota bacterium | reverse complement strand
ACTGGGAGTGGCTCTGTTGCTTGGCTGGCGGATCAAACTGGTTTGCTGGTCCTTATTTTTGCTGATGCTGTTCTTCACCTTCCTGACCAGTTATGTACTGTTCAGCGGAAAAATAAGGGCATGCGGCTGTTTTGGGGATTGTGTTCCACTAACACCCATTCAGACCTTTACAAAGGACATTATTTTACTCACCCTGGTTGTGTTAACACTTTTCAACCTGAAACATATCACCCCGCTATTCAATGTTAAGACCACACTTGCAATACTCTTTTTTTCTGTCGCTGTAACACTGGGCATCCAGTGGTATGTGCAGAGACACCTTCCTTTACGGGACTGCCTCCCCTATAAAAAAGGCAATGATCTCCTGAAACTACGGCAAATGCCTGCTGATGCAGTACCCGATAAGTTCGAGTATGTATTTATCTATCAGAAGAACGGGGAGAAAAAGGAATTCAGTGCCAGTAACCTCCCGGACAGCAGTTGGCAATTTGTGGACCGCAAACAGACCCTGGTTCAGAAAGGCAGTAACAATACACCGCTGATAAATGACTTTACGTTCACCAGTGCATCAGGTACAGACACCACGGTTGCCATACTGGGACAGCCTGGTGCTTATTACCTTCTTTTTATCAAGGACCTTGATACTTATCCCGATAACTGGAACTACGATCAGAAACTGATTGAGAAAGCCGCTGCAGAGAAGATACCCATTTACCTGGTCACCGGTCAGCCGGATAAGGTTAAAGAAAGGTTTTCCGACAAATTCCCGGTTAATGGGAAACCATATGATCCGATCATTTTCACCTGTGATGTCACCGCCATTAAAACAGCGGCAAGGGCCAATCCGACTGTATTCCTGATGCAGGGACCGGTTGTGCAGGGAAAGTGGAGTTGGGTGGATTTTGGAGATATTATTAAATGATGGAAGCATTTTTTTCAGGAAACAGGTGCTGATAAGATTTGATCATATAAAATGGTACCGGATGTATGAATACATCGGACTTTCATTCATTATTTCATTCTTTTATGCTTTCATCCCATCATTTATACCGTGAGATATTTCCTTAAAAAATTATTCTATTCTTTACTGGTACTACTTGGCGTAGTGACACTTGTATTCATCATGTTCCAGGGATTGGGTGACCCGGCAAGGATGATGGTGGGGCAAACGGGGGATAAGAAGACGATGGACAATATCCGCAGGGACCTGTACCTGGATCAACCCAAATGGAAACAATACCTTTTGTACCTCAATGATGTATCACCGCTTTGCCTGCACAGTCAGGAGGATATTGAAAAGAAACAGTTAAACGGATTCTTCCTGGGTGGTGATTTTAAAGTTGGGTTAAAGATCCCTTACCTGCGTAACAGCTACCAGACCAAGCGATCTGTGGGGCAGGAGTTGATGGAAGCATTGCCCGGCACCCTGATACTTGCCTTTGCAGCCATGCTATTCGCAACAGTCATCGGTATACTCCTGGGTGTACTGGCAGCAGTCAAAAAAGGGACCTGGATAGATTCATCAGCCGTATTTGCAAGCATAGCAGGTATATCCGTACCTTCCTTCTTTATGGGCATCATCATCGCTTTTCTATTCGGGGTGGTGTGGCATGGGGTGACAGGTCTTAATTTAACAGGCAGTTGGTTTCAAATAGATGAAGTGACGGGTGAAAGATACCTTACCCTGAAGAACCTTATTTTACCGGCTTTTACACTTGGGATCAGGCCACTGGCCATCATCACCCAACTTACCAGGAGTTCCATGCTTGATGTGCTTGGTCAGGATTATATCCGTACTGCTCATGCAAAAGGGCTTTCCCAAAGAGCCATCATCTTCCGGCATGCGCTGCCCAATGCCCTGAACCCGGTTATCACCGCCATTACAGGCTGGTTTGCTGAATTGCTGGCGGGCGCCTTCTTTGTTGAATATATCTTCGGATGGAAAGGGATAGGCAAACTAACCGTTGATGCGCTGGAAAAGCTAGACTACCCATTAGTAATGGGTTCGGTGCTTTTGAGTGCCTGCATCTTTATCATCATCAACCTGCTTGCCGATGCCTTATATGCAGTAGTAGACCCAAGGATCAGGCGTGCTTGATTCCTCCCGTTTGTTTTAAGGGTTATCCGGTACTTCCTTCGCTAATAGACCACTACATTTCTGAAACGGAAAAGAAATACCCCTTGCTATTGTTAGTTGAAGTTATTTTTCGAGACTCCCGTCGTTTACCCATTTCATGAAAACGGCCAGTTCATCATTGGTCAATTTTGAATTGCGCTGTGGCATAAAACCCCGATCGCCCGGGTTCTTCTGGATCCGGATCAGAATAGGGTTGGTGTTCCTGACCACGTTATCGAAATTCTCGAAGTTGGCCTTGTTCCCGTTTTTTGAAGGCGTATGACAGGGTGAACATTTTGCCTGGATCATGGGTAGCAGTGTTCCCTGAAAAGTGGACTTCACAACCGGAGGTGGAGCCGGTAATGGATTTTCCATAACTGTCTTTGAAGGTATTGTTTTTTCAGAGCAGGCGGAGAAGATCACAATGGCAGTTAGGGTGACAGCGAATAATAGTTGTTTCATTAAAAAAGATTTAAGTTTAAAGAAGAGAGACAATATTAATTAATTTTTCAGTAATTACGGCAATAGATCCGGTACTGTATTATTTTTTTTCGTCTTTAACCTTTAATGTACCAATATCGGTTTTCCCAAAATAACTGTATTTCATTTTTTTAAAGAAAGGTATTTATTCATAATTAAACCGACTATACCATTCTTCCTTTTTTTCTGCCGTTCATCTCTGCTCTATGTTTG
>JANYAL010000305.1 GCA_025361325.1 Bacteroidota bacterium | reverse complement strand
GGTGCTGCTGGTGGGCATACCTGTCGTGGCCGGCAGGGTCATGTTCATACCGCGGCTGCCCCGGATGAAAAGGAAATAGCCGGTCAGGGGATTCAGGGTCAGTACATTGGTATTGGCAATGGGCGTATAGGCAAGCGTGGTGCCATTGGTGGTGAGGTATAGGGAGGACTGGTTGGTCTGCGTTTTATCGAATCCATTGGTATTGCCGCCACTGCCGGTGATCTGGGTGCCATAGCCCGGAATATTATCCACATTGGATCCGATGGCGCTGTTCACCTGCCCCTCCTGCCAGTTGGCATTGATGGTAGTGAGCGTGCTCACGGTTGGGGCCAGCAGCCGGTATCTTCTGCCACCCGAAGCCGGGTTACCGCCCGCTGCAGGTATCCAGCGCTCCATGGTAACATTGTTGGCACCGTCGAGCGTACTTCCGGTAAGGTTAGCTATTTGTGCTGTTCCGCCGGAATTTGATTTCAGCGTCAGGTTCTGGCCCGCCAGGTGCAGGGTGGCCGTGGTTAAAGCCAGGGTACCATATAAGTCAAGGGCAGTTCCCAGGCTGGCGCTGCTGCCCGCATTCAGGGTCAGATTATTCAGGGAACGGGTGGCGGCCGAGGTTTGGGTAAGGTTCAATGTGCCCAGCGTACCACCCAGGGTAAGGTTGGAACTTGAAGAACCGGTCAGTGAACCCGTACCTGAAACGCCACCATTGATGACCAGGGTATTGCCGGCGCCGAGGGTGATGATACCATTCAGGAAGATGGTTCCCACTGTAGTAGTGCCTGAAGGCAGGGTGGGCTGGGTGCCCCCGGAAGGAATATATACGTTATCGCCGGATGCAGGAACGGTACCGAAACTCCAGTTGGTTCCTGTATTCCAGGCTGTAGTACCTGTGGTGAGCCAGGTGTTCATGGGCAACACAGCAAGTATGGCAGAAGCCGAAGTAACTGATTGTCCGTCGGGATTGGTGACGGTGATGGTTTGGTTTCCGGCGCTTGCCGCGGTGGTATTCAGGCTCAGCGTGATATGCGTGGGATCGGTATAAGTAACGCTGTTGACGGTTACGCCGCCACTCACCGTTGCCGATATGTGATTAAAGGCAAGGGCAGGCGGGGCCAGGTTAGCGCCGGGATCATAGAAGCCGCTCCCGCTGATGGAAGTACCGGTAACTGTAACTGTTACCGCGGGGAAGCCAAAATAAACAGAAGCGGGACTGCAGCTTGCAGGGGTTGCAGGAGGCGGGGCGATCAGTTTAGTAATGTTACAACCATATGAATTAGTGGCATCGCAGAATTGATTGATCATCCACATGGTCATGTCATCTTTAGGATCAAGGGATACATAAGAATAATCGCCCCATCTTCTTGGGTTCGTGTTTGCCGGGTTATAAGCATTGGATGAGCTGGTTGTATTTACAATTGTACCCGTTGTTCCCGGGGTGTAAGAAGAAAGTCTTCCTACTGTTGCAGCATTTGCCCTGTTATTAGCTCCTGCGGAAGAAAGGCTGAAGGCGGCATGCCCCTGTCCTGATACCATAACGCTCGGAATAAAATAGCTGGCCGGGTTAGTGGCAGAAGCGTCAAATATGGTACCGGATTGTACGAGCGAAGGAGTAGAAGTCAGGTTTTGTATCTCATACCATCGGCTTCCGTTTCTTCCTCCACCTGATACTGCCGAGCCTGTTGCATCTACTTCAATATTATGAGCGGTCCAAAGACTGCCATTTCTTAAATGAGCAGCGAACAATCGGAAATCCAAAGCATCTAAATTTCCATTGATACCGCCGCTATTACCCAGGTGAGGGACACTGATAGGAGAAGATGTTGTATTCACAGTAAGAAGGATATTGGATGAAATACTGGGAGTACCGCCCGGATTACTTACACGCCGGATCACCAGTTCACCATAAAAATCAATGGAATGTCCTATGAAATATCCCTCTGTTGCTGCAGGATCATAATTATCAACTCCCTGGGGAGTATATGGGCCATCCGCAAGTCCAACAGGTACCAGTCCTCTGAAAACGGTTACCACAATGGGCCCTGCGCCGAGTACAGAACTTTTTCTTACCACATATCCATCCGTACTGTTGAAGGTCTGGCTGGGGCTGCCACAGAAATTATTAGTGCCGATGTACAATGCATTTACATCAATACCCAGTGTAGGATAATCGGCAAGGCATGTATTTGAAATAGTAGGTGTTGTGGAATCAATAGGGATATAAAAGAATGTCCAAACCGTAGCCCCGCTAATAACACCGGCAGAAGCGGCATCGCTGACAGCGATCAGTATCCGGTTGGGCGTACTTACATTGATGATGACTATGAACCACCTTGCCGTAATACGGTCATACCGGATACGGGGATCTGAAGTGCCTGAACTATTCCTTACCGTACTGAAAAAGGTATTGGTGCTGGAATTGAGAATACCATCAGCTACGCCAGTTGTTTTATTAAAAGTTACAATCCTTCCGTTTACTGCAATAATATATTGTGTAGGGCCTACAGCTCCCATATTATCGGGCGGATAAGCAAGCGTAGGATTTGTACCTGTTAATGTAGCGCCGGTAAATGAAGTACCCAGTGTTTGAGGAGAAGATAAAGTGGTGATCCTTCCATTTGTGTTTGCAGGATCCGGATAACTCGCAAAAGGCTTTGATAAAGGATTCTGTTTAAGGTGAGAGAAATCAGGTTCTTGCAGGTCAGGCTCGGTTACCCTGATCAGCGTATCTTTAATTTCCGCTTTTGTCCTTTGCATGATCTGCGATACTGTTTCGGCAATTCCCCGGTCACCCGTCCAGGGAGTCCCGTTTTGTTGAGCTATAAGCGATAGGGATATAAAAATGGAAACCAAGGTTAAAAACAGGGCATGAATATGTATGATTTTCTT
>JANYAL010000265.1 GCA_025361325.1 Bacteroidota bacterium | reverse complement strand
GGGTAATTTTTTCCATATTACTGAATAGAGGTCATTGTTTGCAGCGTTTTTACATGCTATTTACTGCATTCCGCTATTTAAATTATTCATACTGAGATTCTTTGGCACCTTACGCATCACACTGGTTAATATATCTACATCATTATCATTACTGAAATACCAGTTAGGTGTTCGCAGTCTTAATCTCCATACAATTCTATTCGCATGGCCTTCACCCGGTCATCCGCCAGGTATTCATCGTAGGTCATCAGCTTGTCGATCATTCCATTTGGCGTCAGTTCTATTATACGCGTGGCCACAGTTTGCATGAACTGATGATCATGTGTGGTCAGCAACACGATGCCGGTAAAAGCCACTACGTTATCGTTGAATGAAATGATACTTTCCAGGTCGAGGTGGTTGGTAGGCTCATCCAGTATGAGCACATTGGGGTTCTGGAGCATCATCTTGCTGACCATGCAGCGTACTTTTTCACCGCCACTGAGTACATTGGTCTTCTTTGTCACTTCATCTCCGCTGAAGAGCATCTTGCCGAGGAATCCGCGCAGGAAATCTTCGTCCACATCACGGGTTCCGGGAGGTACATACTGGCGCAACCAGTCCATCAGGTTAAGCTTGCTACCCTCAAAATATTCGGTATTGTCATTGGGCAGGTATGCTTTTGTGACGGTGGTGCCCCATTCATAGGTACCGCCATCTGCTTCCACCTTACCATTGATCATCTCAAATAAGGTGGTCATCGCCATCGGGTCGCGGCTGATGAAAGCGATCTTATCGCCCTTCTGGATATCGAACTTTATCTTGCTGAAAATAGTCTTCCCGTCTACGGATTTGCTGAGGTTATCTACTTTCAGGATTTCGTTGCCAACTTCCCGCTCCTGTTTAAAGATGATGCCGGGGTATTTCCGGTTGCTGGGGGTGATGTCCTCAAATACCAGCTTGTCGAGTGCTTTCTTCCTGGCTGTGGCCTGTTTTGATTTGGAGGCATTGGCACTGAAGCGGGCAATGAATTCGAGCAAGTCCTTTTTCTTTTCCTCTGTTTTCTTGTTCTTGTCTGTTGCCTGCCTGGCCGCCAGCTGGGAGCTCTCGTACCAGAAGGTATAGTTGCCGGTGTATATACGGATCTTCTGTTTGTCAACATCGGCAACATGGGTACATACTGCATCAAGGAAGTGACGGTCGTGACTCACTACCAGTACGATGTTCTGGTAGTCGGCCAGGAAATTCTCCAGCCAGCTGATGGTTTCCACGTCGAGGTTATTAGTAGGCTCATCCAGCAACAGGATGTCGGGGTTCCCGAACAGGGCCTGGGCCAGTAGTACCCGTACTTTTAAATTGGCAGCAATGTCCTTCATGAGTTGGGAGTGCAGTTCGTCCCTTACGCCCAATTCACTCAGCAAAGTGGCAGCATCACTTTCCGCGGTATAACCGCCCATCTCGCCAAAATCGTGTTCCATTTCGCCGGCCTTTAATCCATCGGCCTCTGTGAAATCCTCCTTGGCATAGAGGGCATCTTTTTCATGCATCAGCTTCCACATCTTCTGATGTCCCATCAGCACAGTGTTGAGGACTGTAACCTCATCAAATTCAAACTGGTTCTGGTTAAGCACGGCCATCCTTTCGCCGGGGGAAATGTCTACGGTTCCCTTGTTGGGTTCAATCTCTCCGCTGATAATCTTGATGAATGTGGATTTCCCGGCCCCGTTGGCACCGATGATGCCGTAACAGTTGCCCTTGGTGAAACTGATGTTCACTTCATCGAACAGTACCCTTTTGCCATAGGCAAGGGTAACATTATTTGCACTAATCATAATTTTGAAAAGGGGGCAAAGATAATGGTTTTCAGTTTGAAGGGTTTGGGGTTTGGAATTTAGAATTTCTGATTAGCGGTTTGTAGTTTATGATTATGGTGAGTAAGCATCTTTGTGCAAGTTTATGCTCCTTTGTACATCCTTGTTACAGGTAGCATCAGAAATACATATTTTTGCAGTATGTCGATAGTCAGCCAGTTACAGCAATGTACGATAGCGGGTCTCAAAGCTTTATATGAGCGGCCTTTCACGGCTGCCGACTTCCAGGTTAACCAAACCAAACCGGAATTTGAAGGAGATTATACAGTGGTGATGTTCTCCCTGATGAAATCATTGAAACTTGCGCCGGAAGAGATCGGTTCCGCTCTGGGCGGGTATCTGATACAGGAATACCCAAATTATTTTTCCGCTTTCAACATCATTAAAGGTTTTTTGAATCTTACTGTAACCGATACTTACTGGACATCCCTCCTGCAAGAAAAGCACGCAGATACGGGCTACGGCAAAAAGGCCATGAGCGGAAAGAAGGTGATGGTGGAATATTCCTCCCCCAATACCAACAAACCCCTTCACCTGGGTCATTTACGAAATAATTTCCTCGGGTGGAGTGTGGCAGAGATCCTGAAGGCCAACGGGTACGAGGTCATCAAAAGCTGCATCGTCAACGACCGGGGCATTCATATCTGCAAAAGCATGATCGCCTGGCAGTTCTTTGCCAATGGCGCTACGCCAGATTCCACCTCTACCAAGGGAGATCATTTTGTAGGAACCTATTATGTACGTTTCAACGATGAATATAAGAAACAGGTGGAATCACTGGTGGTCTCAGGCTTAACCAAAGAAGAGGCGGAAAAAGAGGCTCCGCTGATGAAGGCCACGCAGCAGATGCTCCTGAACTGGGAGGCGGGGAAGCCCGATGTGATCGATCTTTGGAAGACCATGAACAGTTGGGTGTACCAGGGATTTGACATCACCTATAAAAGGATTGGCAGTGATTTCGACATCATCTATTATGAAAGCAATACCTACCTGCTGGGTAAGGACATCGTACAGCAGGGACTTGACAAGAAGGTGTTCTATAAAAAAGATGACGGTAGTATCTGGATCGACCTAACCACAGAAGGACTGGATGAGAAGATCGTTCAGCGCAGGGATGGCACTTCTGTTTACATCACACAAGATATCGGCCTTCATCTTCAGAAATACGAGCAGTATAAATTCGATCAGAGCATTTATGTGATCGGCAATGAACAGAACTACCACATGAAAGTGCTGCAGCTCATCTGCCAGAAACTAGGACTACCCAATGCCGACAACATTTTTCATTTAAGTTATGGCATGGTGGAACTGACCACCGGCAAAATGAAAAGCCGCGAAGGCACAGTAGTAGATGCAGACGATCTGGTTGATGAAATGATCCAAACGTCCCGGCAGCACACGGAAGAACTGGGCAAGGTGAAAGATTTCACCGCAACAGAATTGGACGCCTTATACAATACCATCGGGCTGGGCGCCATGAAATTCTACCTGTTGCGGGTAGACCCCAAAAAAACGATGGTATTCAATCCGGAAGAAAGCATTGACTTTCATGGATTCACCGGGCCGTTTGTACAATATACCCATGCCCGGATTAAAAGCATCCTGAGGAAGGAGCCTGTAACAGCACATACCCCTCTCCCGGTGCTGAGTCCTTTATTGAAACTGGAGAAAGAACTGCTGGTCATCCTGGAACAATATCCGGGTATTATTGAACAGGCGGGTGATGAACATAATCCGTCTGTAGTGGCCAACTATGTATTCAATGTTGCCAAGATCTTCAATTCATTCTATACCGAACACCCTATTGTGAGTGCAGAAACAGAAGAAAAAAAACATGTACGGTTAAAACTGGCCACCATGACAGCGAATGTGATCAGGAGCGGGATGCAGCTTTTGGGAATACCTGTACCGGAAAGAATGTAGTAAACCGTCAGGGTTTTGGTATCATTCATGGTACAAGATCAGAGCACTGTATCGTTTTAACAGAACCTGGCCGGTGTACGATCCGGTTGAGCCATTGGTATCGATACCGGTGTCCCATTTTCCGAAAGGCAGATCCAGTGTTTTATCCTCACTGCTTCCATTAAATGCCACCCAGATATTTCTCCAGCTATCCTTGAGGGCTTCACTGTTGATCGTGTACGCAATGGTACCGGCCGGTACCTGGTTGTCAAAATGCAGGTACTTACTTATCTCATCCGGGGATGCCATTCTGAAAGCAGGGTGGGCTTTGCGGATATGGATGAGTGATATGATATAGTTGTTAAGTGCAAGCTCTTCCTTTTTCCGGTCCCAGTCAATCGCATTGATGCTGTCGTCGCTTTTATAGGAATTCTCAACATCCTTCTTGGTGCGGAGAAATTCTGTACCGGCGTGTAAAAAAGGTATCCCTTGAGAAGTGAGCACTATCGTCAGGGCCAGTTGGTGCATTTTTTTTCGATCTGCTTCCGGTACGTCCGGGCAGGATAATCCAATTTTATCCCAAAGTGTATTGTTATCGTGACATTCACAATAATTGATCACGTTCCATGGACCTGCTGCATAGGGCTCTTTTGAATAATCTACTTTGCCGTAATCCACCTGGGGGTACTTACCTGCAGCCACGATACCAAATTTGACCGATTCTTCTGTACCCGGCTTGCCGCTGGCAAAACCTCGGTCATTGCTGTCAAATACACTACCTTTTATCCCATCGCGCATATCATCGCTGAAGACTGCAATATGGTGAAGCCGGGCAGCATTCTTTTTAAGCGCCCTCGAAGAATCAGGTAATGGGGAAGCTCCCGAGGTCCATCCTTCCCCGTATAAGAGGATGTCCGGTTTTATCTTATGCAGTTCATCCGATATCAGATTCATGGTAGTAATATCATGAACACCCATCAGATCAAAACGAAACCCGTCGATATGATATTCCTTAACCCAATACACCAGGCTTTCCATCATGAACTTGCGCATCATTGGCATTTCACTTGCCGTTTCATTGTTACAACCGGTGGCATTGGAAAAACTTCCGTCCTTATTATGCCGGTAATAATAACCGGGGACCAATTGATTGAAATTGGATTCGTTTGTTAATCCCGTATGATTATACACCACATCCATGATAATGCGCAGCCCATTCCTGTGAAACTGCTGAATAAGTTGTTTCAGTTCTTTGATGCGGGTGATGCCGTCATAGGCATTGGTACTGTAAGAACCTTCAGGCACATTGTAATTGAGGGGATCGTATCCCCAGTTGTATTGTGTTTTGTCCGGTTTGCTTTCATCCACAGAATTATAATCAAAGAAAGGCAGCAGGTGAATATGTGTTACCCCCAGCTCTTTAAAATGATCAAGCCCGGTTGTAAGACCTGCGGTACTTTTGGTTTCTGTTTCCGAAAGGCCCAGGTATTTCCCTTTATACTTTATCCCGGAGCTTGGACTGATGCTGGCATCCCGGATATGCAGTTCATAGATCACGGCGTCAGTAGGTCTGTTCAGCCTGGAAAAGCCGGGGCTTTTATCTTTGATCCAACCTTCAGGATTGGTCTCTGCCAAATTGATCACCATGGCCTTTTTTCCATTTATGCCCACTGCTTTGGCATAAGGATCGGTCACTTCAGTGCTCCAGTTGCCATTGATCTTCACCCGGAAAACATAGAATGTACCTTTCCAGTCGCCCTTCAGTTCTTTGAACCAGGTACCGGCAAATCCTTTTTCCATTTCATGGGATTTGAGCGGAGTACCATTCTCCCCATCTTTATACAAAAGCAGTTCTGCCTGTTCAGCAATTGGACTCCAGATGCGAAAAGATGACATGGTTCTGGTATAGGTGAGTCCAAGGTCGGTTCCGGTATAGACCGGGTAAAGTTTTTCAGGATATTGCGCGTTCATTTCCAATACATATAAGATGAATACCAGTTTTAAAATTATCTTTTTCATATAGAGATCATACCTGAAAAGTACCTGATAAGTATAGTGGGAAAATAAGTTAAATAAATCTAGAGGTAGGTATATACAGCATACCCCCAGGCATCCAGCTTGAATTCATGTCCCTGCCCAAGTTTTTCCTTCTTTCCGGAAAAGACATTCCCGGGCATTCCAATCAATCCTTTGTCCTTTACTGTAAATTTTTGTGGTATGGATGATAGATTCAGCAGCACCGCAACTTTATGCTCTTTACTTTCACGCAAGTAGCAAAAAATGGCTTCATCATTGGAACTCGCAAGTATTTTATAGGAAGCGTCTGCAGCCAGGGCGGGGTTTCGTTTCCGGAGTTCGAGCAGGGTATGATAGAAGGAGGCCTGTTCATAATGGTTCCAGGTTATTGTATCCTTTACAAAGAATTTAAGTCTTTTTTTATTGGGTACTTCCTGTCCGTTGTAGATAAGCGGGATACCTTGGTACATGGTCTGGCCAAACACCGCAAATGCCTTGTAGGCATTACCATATTTTTCGAATTCCGTTCCGTTCCAGCTATTCTCATCGTGGTTGGTGGTAAAGAACATGCGGCAAGCATTGACAGGAAAGACAGCGATATTGCTGTCGAGGAGGGCTGTGAATTTTGAAAGGTCTATTTTTCCGGTATACAGGTCGGCCATGGCCCGCATGACGGACCAGGTATAGGTAGCATTGAATCCTGCTTTATGCAGCCAGGGTTTTTCCCCTTCCGCAAGCATGAATACATCCTTTATTTTTTTAAGTGCCCTGATGCATTGTGTCCAGAATACGGGGCCAACATCTTCCGACACATCGCAGCGGAAACCGTCAATACCCGTTTGGGTGATCCAGAATTTCATGACATCAATCATGCTGTCCCGTAAGGTAGGATTGGCGTAATCCAGTTTATAAGTATCTGTCCAGTCGTAAGGAGACAGGATCTTTCCCGATGCATCTTTCACATAAAAATCGGGGTGGTCCCTGACCCAGCGATTGTCAAGTGCCGTATGATTTGGCACCCAGTCGGTGATCACTTTAAAACCCATCCGGTGCGCATTCGCCACGAGTGACTTCCATTCTGCCAGCGTGCCGAATTCGGGGTTCACAGCCTTGTAATCTTTTACTGCATAATAACTGCCCAGGTCGGAACTGGTCATTTTACGTCCCTCCACACCGATCGGGGTGATAGGCATGAACCATAAGATATCTACGCCCATTTTCCGCAAACGTGGCAGGTGTTTTGCAAAAGCAGTAAAGGATCCGGAGGCTGAGTACTGACGCAGGTTCACTTCATAGATATTACTTTGTCGGCACCAGGAAGGCCTGATATCATTTGCAGGCATTTTCTGTTGTGCGAAAGAACATGCCAAGACCAATATTCCGAATAAAAAGAGGAAGAAAGAATGACGTTTCATATTCATCTATTTTATAAACCCTTACTATTATTTTATCAATTCATATACCACGGTCTTATAGGAACCCAGTTTAAAATCGGCCAGTTTACCCATGGCTTTACTGAGCACATCCTTGTACTGGGTGAATCCTTCCGTTCTTTCTGCATATTTGCCCATGGAGATTGTTTTTTCTTCTTTTGAAGTATTCATGACCACCATGATGGTCTGGTCTTTATTATACCTAAAATACACATACACGCCATTAACGGGTAAGAAGTGCATAAATTTTCCGGTAGTCAACGCAGAGGAGGTTCTCCGGAATGTGGCAAGGGTAGCCAGGTGTTGGTAGATCTCCTGGTCCTTCTGTGTTCTGCCTTCGATGGTGAATTTATTCACGGGGTCGTTCTTCCACCCGCCCGGGAAGTCCAGGCGCACATGTCCATCATTCGGGGAGGTGGTACCTGTAGTAGCCAGTTCATCGCCATAATACATTTGCGGCACTCCCCGGCAGGTTAGTAACCAGGATAAAGCCGATTGGTATTTATCCATGTTTTCACCGACTACGGTGTAAAAGCGGGCCATATCGTGGTTATCGAGAAAGATCACATTGCGGGTAGGATCTTTATACACAAAATCCTGGGCAAGGGTGGTGTAGAGGTTGTTCACGCCGTCCGTCCATCCAAAATCACGGGTCATGGCATCGGTTATGCCCCACAGGGCCTGGAAATCGCAGGTGGCCTGCAGGTTGCTCTTGAAAGGAATATCGTAATTATTCTGTGCAAAATAAGACTGGTTGGGAACGCCATGCACCCAGGTTTCGCCGAACAGGGTAAGTTGCGGATATTCATCCACCAGGGCTTTATTGCAGCGGTTCATGAAAGGCAGGTCGTTATAGGGATAGGTATCGATGCGCCAGCCGTCTATGCCGAAGTTCTCCACGCTCCAGATGGCGTTCTGGATCAGGAAATTAGCCACGTAGGGATTGTTCTGGTTAAGATCCGGCATTTCCCTGGTGAACCATCCATCGGTCATTTCCTTTCTTTCGCGGGTACTAGCATACGGATCAAAGACTGTCTGGTCCTTATAGGTAGTATTGGTATATTTTGGCCACTGGTGCAGCCAGTCTTTCATGGGCAGATCCTGTACAGTAAAATGGTACAGGCCCACATGATTGTAAACGGCATCCTGGATTATCTTCATGCCTTTGGCATGAGCTGCGTCTATAAGGTCCTGGTAGGCCTTCTCTCCTCCCAGTCTGGGGTCTATCTTGTAATGGTCGGTAAAGGCATACCCGTGTTCGGTACGGTGTGGCATATCATTTTCCAGTACCGGGTTGAGCCAGATGGTTGTTACGCCCAGTTTATACAGATAGTCCAGGTGATTCTGCACGCCCAGCAGGTCTCCCCCATGCCGTTTAAATACGGTGTCGCGGTCCAGCGACTGGTCACGCATGCCGGGCACCCGGTCATTGCTTTCGTCACCGTTGCTGAATCGGTCGGGCATTATAAGGTAGATGAAGTCGCTGGAATTGACGCCCTGGGCATAGTTGCGCCCCTTGCCAATACGGCGCGCTTTCAGTTCCAAAGTAATATCGAATGGGTTGGACTCCCGGTTCACCCGGATTTTCACCAGTCCGGGTTTGGCCGTTGCAGAAATGTTCAGGTCGAGAAAAATATAATTCGGGTTCTCCACCTTATTCACTTTTTCAATTTTTATCCCGGGGTAAGAGATGGTGAATCCACCTTTGGCATTGGCGATACCATCACCGTGAATCATCAACTGCAACTTTGGATCTTTCATTCCGGACCACCAGCAGTTGGGATAGCATTTGTAGTTTTGATTCTGTGCAAATAGAGTAATGAAGAATAAAACTGCGATCAATGAAGTGAGGCTTAATTTTTTCATTTTCCTAATCCTTTTCTTTTAATAAAATATAACACAATAATGCAGCAATTACCATCAATACGCCGCCGATCTGTACGGCTGCCAAGCGATCATTATGCAACACATTCTTCATAATCCATCCAAATCCCAGCGAAGCAATGATCTCGGGTAATACGATAAAGAAATTAAAAATACCCATATACACTCCGATTTTATCGTCCGGAAGCACCTTGCTCAGCATGGCATATGGCATGGAAAGGATACTTGCCCAGGCAATACCCACACCGGTCATACAACCGAAAAGCATATATTTATTTTCAACGAAAGCAACGCTGATTAGGCCAACAGCACCGCATAATAAACAAATACTGTGAGTAAGTTTACGACCCAATGCCTTTGCAATGGCAGGAAGTATGAAGGCGAACAGGAAAGTGATCACATTGTAATAGGCCAAGGTAAGTCCGCCAAAATTAGTTCCCTGACCGTATAATGGATCTGTTTCGCTGGTAGCATGAAAAACATTCCTGGCTACAGCGGTATTATAAAAGAACCACATCAGGAATAAACCCGGCCAGGTAAAGAACTGTACCAGGGAAAGTATTTTCATGCGTTTTGGCATATGGGTTATAGCATGCCAAATTTCCCTGACTCCGCCACCAAATCCTTTATTTGATTCCTGCACTTTTTCCTTGAATCCTATATCCGCTGGGGGATACTCTTTGGATGTAAGAACAGTATATAGAACTGCTGCAAAAAAGAAAAAAGCACCAATATAGAAACTCCATTTTACGTTATCGGGTATCACTCCGCTGGCGGCTGTGTCATTGAAATGCATCCAGTTCGTCATGAGCCAGGGTAATGCAGATGCAATACTGCCCCCCAATCCGATCATCAGGCTCTGCATGACAAATCCCTGGGTACGTTGCTCATCATTCAATTTATCCGCTACAAAGGCCCTGAAGGGCTCCATGGCAACATTACCAAATACATCCATTACCCATAACAACCCTGCCGCCATCCACAGTACACTGCTATGTGGCATGAGTACCAATGCGATGGTACTTAAAATTGCACCCACCATAAAATAGGGGCGCCTTCTCCCAAACCTGGGGTGCCAGGTCCTGTCGCTCATATACCCGATAACAGGCTGAACCAATAAACCGGTCAGCGGGGCTGCCAGAAATAGAAAGGGGATCTGGTCTGCATTGGCATGAAGATGTTCATAGATAGGTCCCATATTTGCCCGCTGAAGATCCCATCCAAACTGGATTCCGAAAAACCCCACGCTCATATTGATGATCTGTGATAAACTAAGTGTTGATTTTTTGACAAGAGCAGGCTGGTCAGCAGAAAAATCTGAGATGATATCTTGCATAGCAATCGTTTATTTGATGTAAAGGCTTAATTGTGTATATTATACACTTTGCTAAAAGTACAATAAATTATGAAGCAGCAAAATTTTTGGAAACTGTAGACATATTTTTTTTGTAAACCGGGTATAATGTGTTTAATTTACACATTAAATTGCTCCTATATGAGAAAAGTTCTCCTCCCGGTCGTATTCCTATGCCTGTCCCTTTCATCTCTTTCGCAACGTTTATTGAGTTGGACACCTGAATTTCCGCTTGATAATTCCAACGTAGCCATTACAGTGGACTGTAACAAGGGTAACCAGGGCCTGCTGAATTTTGAGGGTGGATCCTCGTCCAATGTATATGTGCACATTGGTGTTATTACAAATAACAGCACCGGACCGTCCGACTGGAAATACACCAAGTTCACCTGGGGCACCACGAATCCGGCGGCCAATGCCACTGCCCTGGGGAATAATAAATACCTCTATACTATTCCGAATGTACGTAGTTTCTTTGGAGTACCCGGCGGGGAGACTATCCTGAAGATCTGCGTCATTTTCCGCAATGGAACTGGTAGCATCAAACAGGTGAATTCTGATAACAGTGACATGTATATCCCCGTTTATGGCAATTCCCAGTATGCAGTCCGTTTAAATCTTCCGCCTTTTGAACCAAGGTACATACCATGGATAGAACCGATCAATGTGAATGTGGGGGGAACCATCAATATCACCGGTGTTGCCTCAGCTTCTTCCAATCTTACCCTGAAACTTAACGGAACTACCATCAATACGGCTGCGGGTGCCACCACCATCTCTGCCACACCGACCATCAGCACCAACTGTACCCAACAAGTGTTCCTGGAAGGGGATAACGGCAACGGTGTTGTAAAGGATTCATTCAGTTTCTATGTACCCCCTGCCAACAATATCTCTCCAATTCCTGCCGGGATGCAGGAAGGGATCAATTATGACCCTAACAATACTTCGGTCACCTTGGTACTGTATGCACCCAGCAAGAACTATGTATTGTTGATCGGTGATTTCAACAACTGGCAGTTGCAGTGTAACTACCAAATGAACAGGACCCAGGATGGAAACTATTACTGGCTTACTATCAATGGGCTTACGCCTGGTACGGAATACGCTTTCCAATACCTGGTGGATAACAGTATCCGAATTGCTGACCCGTATACCCAAAAAGTGCTGGATCCTGACAATGACCGATATATTGATACGGTTGTTACGTATCCCCATCTAAAACAATATCCTGCAGGACTTACTTCCGGAATTGTGGGTATACTGCAGACCGCAGAACCACAATATACCTGGCGTGTGAATAATTTTTCAAGGCCCGACAAGAAAAACCTGATGATCTATGAACTGCTGGTCAGGGATTTTCTGGCCGCGCACAGTTACCAGTCATTGATCGATTCGCTTAATTACCTGAAAAGTACCGGTGTCAATGCCATTGAATTAATGCCGGTGAATGAATTCGACGGCAACGACAGCTGGGGATATAATCCTGCGTTCTATTTTGCCCCTGACAAATATTACGGTACCAAGAACAAATTGAAAGAGTTCATTGATTCCTGTCACAGCAATGGAATTGCGGTCATTCTTGACGTTGTGTTCAACCATTGCACGGGTAATGCCCCTGAAGCCAAACTTTACTGGGATGCTGCGAACAGCCGGCCTGCAGCAAATAATCCCTGGCTGAACGTAACTGCTCCGCATCCGTATAGTGTGTATAACGATTTCAACCATACTTCCGCTGCAACACAGTATCTCGTAGAAAGGTCCCTGTACCATTGGATCAACGAATACAAAGTGGATGGTTACCGATTCGACCTGGCCAAAGGTTTCACCCAGACCCCATCGAATACTACGACCGTTGAGAATTATGATCCTTCCCGGGTGGCCAATCTGGAACGGTATTACGACAGCGTGGCGAACCATTATCCCAACAGGTACATGATCCTGGAATTCCTGGGCACTTTACCCTGCCAGGAGGAGCAGGAATATGCTGCCCATGGTTTTATGCTATGGGGTAATGACAATGCAGTGTATAATCAATGTACCATGGGATTCTCATCCAATTCGGACATCTCCCAGGTAGTATACAACAGTGCTCAGCGGTCGTATAACAACCCGGCATCAGTAGGCTATTTAGAGAGCCATGATGAGGAACGTACCATGTATAAAAACATCACCTTTGGCAATTCTTCCGGTGGTTATAATGTAAGGAACCTGCCTACTGCTCTTGCCAGGGAAGAAGCTGCGGCTGCCGTTTTCTTTACAGTACCCGGACCAAAAATGATCTGGCAGTTTGAAGAAAGAGGATATGATATTACTATCGGATACGGCGGTTCCAATGTAGCCGATAAACCCCCGCACTGGGAATATATGACCGATCCCAACCGCAGGCATTTGTATGATATCTACCATAGTATGATGCAATTCCGGCTGAATTATCCCTCTGTTTTCAACAACACGACGTTCAATTACGATCTTTACAACGGTGGTGGACTGGTCAAGTTGTTACAGATTGCCGATACATATGCGCCCGGATTAAAAGTTACTGTCATTGCCAATCTGGATGTGGTAACACAAAGCAAGACCGTTTCATTCCAGAATACGGGTACCTGGACGAATTATATTAGTAATGGTTCTGGTTCCGGCCTGAATGGCGGAACCGGTACAACCTTTAACCTGGGTTCAACATCACAGAACATTACCCTCCAGGCAGGTGAATATCATATTTATACCAGTGGTTGTCCTACCACGGCGCCTACGGTAACCAGTCCTGTCAACTATTGCCAGAACGCAACGGCTGTTCCGCTGACCGCAAACGGTACCAACCTGTTGTGGTATACGGTACCAACCGGTGGTACGGGAAGCAGTACCGCGCCTACCCCATCTACAGCAACAGTGGGAAGCACTTCTTATTATGTAAGCCAGACCGCCAATGGTTGTGAAGGGCCGCGTGCTACAATAGTGGTAATCGTAGCTGCCTTGCCGGCTGCTCCGGGAGTTACAAGCCCCGTAACGTATTGTCAGAATGCAACAGCTTCTCAACTGACTGCTACCGGTACCAATTTACTATGGTACACCGTACCCACAGGCGGTACCGGAAGTTCAACGGCACCTACACCATCAACAACAACAGCAGGTAGTACTACTTATTATGTTACTCAAACCTTAGGTTCCTGTGAAAGCCCCAGGGCGTCAATCACAGTGAATATAACGGCGTTGCCCGCTCCTCCGGGAGTTACAACACCCGTCACTTATTGTCAGAATGCCATTGCTTCGCAATTGACTGCTACTGGCAACAACTTATTATGGTATACCGTACCAACCGGCGGATCTGGAAGTTCAACAGCACCCACACCTTCCACCACTATACCCGGCAGTACCACGTATTATGTGAGCCAGACCGTCAATAACTGTGAGGGAACACGTGCTTCCATCACTGTTATTGTAAATGCCCTGCCCGCTGCACCGGGGGTGACCACACCGATCACGTATTGACAGAATGCAACGGCTGTCCCCTTGACCGCAACAGGTTCTAATTTATTATGGTATACCGTACCCACTGGAGGAACGGGAAGTTCAACCGCACCAACGCCATCCACTACTACGCCGGGCAACACCACGTTTTATGTAAGCCAGACCGTTAACAGCTGCGAAGGCCCACGTGCTTCTATCACTGTTATTGTAATTGCCCTGCCCGCTGCACCGGGGGTTACTACACCGGTAACCTATTGTCAGAATGCTACGGCTGTTCCGCTTACGGCCACAGGTTCCAACCTATTGTGGTATACCGTACCAACTGGAGGAACGGGAAGTTCAACAGCGCCTACACCCTCCACCACTACCCCGGGCAGCACCACGTATTATGTGAGCCAGACGGTGAACAACTGTGAGGGACCACGTGCTTCCATCACTGTTATTGTAAATGCCCTGCCCGCTGCACCGGGGGTGACCACACCGATCACTTATTGCCAGAATGCAACGGCTGTTCCCCTAACCGCGAACGGATCAAATCTATTATGGTATACCGTACCAACTGGAGGAAGCGGAAGTTCAACAGCGCCCACACCTTCCACCACTACGCCCGGCAGCACAACGTATTATGTGAGCCAGACCGTCAACAGCTGCGAAGGACCACGTGCATCCATCACTGTTATCGTAAATGCCCTGCCCGCTGCACCGGAGGTAACCTCACCTGTTACATATTGCCAGAATGCAACGGCTGTTCCCTTGACCGCAACAGGTTCTAATTTATTATGGTATACCGTACCATCCGGAGGAACGGGAAGTTCAACTGCACCCACACCTTCCACTACCACGGTTGGCAGCACCACCTATTATGTGAGCCAGACGGTGAACAACTGTGAGGGTCCGCGTGCATCCATTACAGTTGTGGTAAAT
>JANYAL010000204.1 GCA_025361325.1 Bacteroidota bacterium | reverse complement strand
TGAAAAGGGAACTGCAAAACAAAACAAGAAGGGTATTCTTTCTTTTCATAATATTATAGCATTTTATTTAACCGCCTTTAACCGGTTGTTCATGTGTGCAGCCGTTGCTTCCAGTGCTTCATAGAATTTTTGTCCGAACCTGCGCACCAGCGCTTCCTTCAGAAAGACATAGACAGGTACTTTCGCCTTTTTACCCAGTGCACAGCCTGGTTTGCAATGGTCTTCGCGTGGTACATAATTCACATACACAGTATCATTGTTCCTGCTTTCTTTGACGATTACCGGGAACAGGTGACAGCTGACTGGTTTTTTCCAGCGTATCTTCCCATCCAGGTATGCCTGCTCAATTCCGCATTTCACCACACCTGCCTCATCCTTGATGCCATAAACACAGACCTTGCTGTTGATAGTGGGAGTAACCCATCCGAATTCCCGGTCATACACATACCGGCCCTGCCTTTCGAGTTCAAGGGTGCTTTCCCTGTCCAGGTATGGCAATACCCTTTCAAATACCTCATTCAGCCTGTCCAGTTCATCCTTTTGCAAGGGAGCGCCAGCATCCCCGTCTATACAACATGCGCCCTTACACTTTGAAAGGTCGCACACAAATTGTTCCTGCACGATCTCGTCGCTGACCAGTACATTATCAATTACGATCATAGGCTGCAAAAGTATGAACAAACCCGTATACCGTCTAAAATCCTTGGTCCCTGCTACCCGGTTTACCCTGCTTGCAGAAGCGGGTAAGCTGTTTAACAAATTCCTAACAGGGGAAACTTATGCAAAGATTTTGGAGGTGGCATCCAAAGAGCAAACCAACCTGAATGTACAATACACGCCAACTGACGCTGCAGCACAGCATTCGGTATTTCCTGGCTGCCCTGTTCTGGATCCCTGTGGTATTCTTCAGCCTGCTTTTGGTACGGAATACACTTCCGTATTTTTCCTTCAGCAGCAATTTCTCTTTCATAGAAGAAAGGGCCATACTGTTCCTGAAACCCGTTTACCGGTTCTGCTTTTACATACACATCTTTGCCGGTATGTTCTGCATCACGGCAGCACTTACCCAATTCTCCTCCTTAATCCTGAAGAAAAGAAAGAAGATCCATATATCGATGGGGAAGATCTATGTGCTGGTAGTATTGCTACTGGGCGCACCCACCGGCCTCTACATGAGCTTCTTCGCCAAGGGGTCCTTCTGGGAAAGGATACTTTTCATGTTCATGGCCCTGTACTGGTTCTATTCCACCATGAAGGGTCTGCAGACCATCCGGAAGAAGAATGTACTGGCCCACAAGAACTGGATGATCAGGAGTTACAGTATGGCCATGACCGCAGTGACCTTCCGGGTGTATCACATCTTCTTCTATTATTTCGGGGTAGACCACTTGCACAATTATGAGATATCTCTTTGGATAAGCGTGCTGGGCAATATGCTGGTTGCGGAATTCCTGATCTTCCGGAAGAGCAGGTCCTATTTAAAATCATTCGCTCACTAAAAAACAATAACATGAAAGCAATCATCTATGCAGGAATCGGTCTCTTCTCCGTGGCATCCGTGTACGGTGTTGTGGACTATTTCCATTCCCAGAAAAAAGGCGTCCTTGATAACCTGTATAAGGAAGAGCCTGTTACACAGGCTGAGGAAAAGCCAGCCAGTATTAGTCCCGTTACCCCCGTGAACCAAATTGTGCTGAAGCAAGTCACCAGTTCTGCCATTGCTGCCCACAAGACAGAAAGAACACTTCAGAAGACCAGGACGGTTAAAAGAAGGATCCGCCTGAATGATTTTTCCAGGGGAAGGATCGATGAACCGGTAATGACCAACATAATGACCATAGAAAAACCGGAACTGGTTCCTGCTAAAACAGAAGATTTAAAGAAAAAGGATGAAGCGCCAATACCGGATGTGAAAGCTGTTGAATCTGTAAGGCCCGAAAGGAAGATCAGTCTTTCCATGTTCTCCAGGGCTCCTTTGAGAATGCCGGTAAAAAAAGTGCTTCCGGAGGTAAAGGAAAGAGTCAACTGATCAGCCTCCCCTGGGTCATTTGCTGTTCTTGCCCTTGTTGGTCCATTTAAACGTATTGATCAGGTGGTCTATATCCGCCTGCAGAAAATCCTGAACAGGCCGGAGGGAGTCGACATTGGGATTAACATCGAAATAGAGCGCCCCCCTGATAAAGTGGGTAGTAGTGTCACTTAAGAAGAATTGTTTTGCCGTTGCTGCATTGCCACCTACCCTGAAAAAAACACCGGTGATACCGTTGGGTGTATGAATGACACTGTCCCTGATGGAACTGGCCACCGCTTCATTCTTGTTGGTGAGGTTGAAGGCATCATTCACCATCTTGTCGAAAACATTGATGCCCACCGAATCGCGGTAAGTGCCGTTTTGTTGTTTCAGCTTATACATCGCTTTACCCCCGATGACCTTATAACTCAGGAAGATCCTGCCGTGGAAAACGGGAAAATCAATATTTATCCACCAGGGATTTTCGGGGTTGCTGTCAAAGAAGGTGCTGTCCTGTATGATGTTGGCATAGGCAGGATATTCGAAAGAATACGGGTAGCCCTCTTTTTGAAAAGGAACATATTTACGTTCCGGAAAATCAATGCGGAAATAAGCTGTTTTTTTGGAAGTATAGGTGGAGTTACAGGCGTATAAAAAAAAGCAGCAGGCAATGAATAAAAAGCAGTTGGCAGGTAACCAAATTCGTTTACCATTTAAAAATGAGACCAAAGGTTTGGTTTGAACTTTTAGTATGTGCATGAAGGTATCTTTATGCTTCCCTGAAGGATGGGTCAGCGTGTGGCCTTTTGTTTAATGGTGACTTTAACTTTATCGATCCTGTTCTTCCTAATTTCGAGCGGAACAAACACAAAATCGCCGCTTGTCAATTCCTCGTTCACCTGGGGAAATTCACCGGCTATCTCCAGCACCAGCCCGGCCAGGGAATCGCTGTCGCCCCGTACGGAATCAAAGGTATCCACCATCAGGTTCATGGCCTTGCAGGCATCGTTGATCATGGTCTTACCCTCAAAGATATAATTGTGATCATCTATCTTCCTGTTGATGTTCTCCTCATCATCGAACTCATCGTTTATATCGCCGATGATCTCTTCCATGATATCTTCCAGGGTAACGATCCCCGAGGTACCACCGAACTCATCCACCACGATAGCAAAATGGATCCGCTTGTTGCGGAATTCCTGCAACAGGTCCTCTATCAGTTTCTGTTCGTGTACAAAATAGGGCTGCCGCATCAGTACATGCCAGTCGTAAGCACCCGGTTCGTCCAGGTGTGGCAGCAAGTCCTTGGAATGCAGCATGCCCACCACTTCGTCCAGGCTCTTCCGGTACACCGGTAAGCGGGAATAATGCAGTTCTTCCACCTTCCTGATCATTTCGGTGAAACCGGTGCTGAAATCAATGCCACTGACATCAAGCCGGGTAAGCATGACCTGCTTTACCGTGGTATCCCCGAATTTGCGTATCCCTTTCAGGATCTTTTTTTCTTCTGAAGTGGCTTCATGTTCCGGCAGCAGGTCGATGGCATAATCCAGGTTACTGTTGTCCATAGCAACAGAACTCACTGGAGAGAATCGCTTTTCCATGCGGTCGCTGAAACGAACCATCCGTTTGCTGAAACGATAGAACAGGCTGTTGAATATTTCCACGATAAGTGAAGCGGTTGCGGCAAACCACACTTTATGGTGGGTGGCCCATACCTTGGGCAGCACTTCGCCGAACAGTAATAACAGGAAGGTAACAGATACCACTTTCACCCCGAATATGGCCCACAAACCCATTTTAAATGGACTAATCCAGTCATCGAGCAGGAAATTGGAGAACAGGATGATGCCTATATTGACAAAGCTGTTGGTGATGAGCATGGAGGCCAGGAGTGTTTTGGGCTGGTCCAGCAGGGTTACGATACGACGTAACGCAGGCTGTTTTTTGGTACGTAGTATATTGATGTCCTTCAGGCTGAGTGAAAAAAAAGCCACTTCGGCACCAGCCATCAGGAAGGAAACGGTAAAAAGCGCGACCAGCAGGAAGATAATGGAAACGGTTGCAGCGGGGGTTATGGCCAACAGGGAAAAAGAAAAGAGCTCAATGACCGAATGGTACTCCAAGACAATTGATTTATGTAAAGATATATCAGCTATGACTGGCTTTCCATAGCCTGTTATGGAAATATTCTTAATTTAAAAAGGCAGGCGTTCCGTTCCCTCCTCTGTTGGCGGCAGGTCTGAACCACCCAACCCCTCAACCCCTTCCATGCCCGGAACCGGTTGTGTACCGTCTGTACGTTTATCCAGCATGATCAGGTTGTCGCCCACAATCTCCGTTGCAAACTTCTTGTTCCCCTCCTTGTCTTCCCAGCTGCGGGTCTTCAGTCTTCCTTCTATATAAACCAGGCTGCCTTTGTGCAGGTATTTCTGCGCCAGCTCAGCCAGGCCTCTCCACAATACCACGGTATGCCATTCTGTTTGTGAAATCTGTTTGCCGTTACGGTCCTTATAGGTCTCGGTGGTGGCCAATGAGAACTTCGCCACGGCTATATTTCCCTCCAGGAACTGCATTTCCGGGTCTTTTCCCAGGTTACCGATCAGCATCACCCTGTTTACCCCTCTCATATGAATCGTTTTAGAACATCATTTTATATCCTCAATTTGCTTTACAGCAAATTTAAAGATACAAATTTCTGAGTAAATGATCATAGGCTGTTTTCGGCCAGGTAACGTGTAATGAATCTGGGGAAGGGCAGTTCAGACAGGCGCTTTTCAGAAACAGCCCTGTATCCATCCGGAACCTTCGCAAGTGGGACGCTGAGGTGGATGAACCTTCCGTTAATAGTCTGATGCGTGAGCTGCTGGCTTTGCAGGGGCGATATACGTTCCCGCTTCAGGGGAATA
This sequence comes from Bacteroidota bacterium, assembly GCA_025361325.1. Lineage (GTDB taxonomy): Bacteria > Bacteroidota > Bacteroidia > Chitinophagales > Chitinophagaceae > Ferruginibacter. Next base: position 4,457 of record JANYAL010000204.1, on the reverse strand, counting down.
TTACCCAGTAAGCTTTTAACCTCCGGATGCTTGTTCAGCGCTGCCAGGGAGAGTTCATGTTCAGACTCAATCAGGATGAATTCATAGAGATCCTTCCAGATATCCTTCTTCCCGCGCTTTCGAACATACAGTTTTCCGTTATGCCCGGCGACAAGATAGTACAGCCACCTGTTCTTCTTAGCCTTTCCCTTCGACTTCACCGGCAGGCTGCCGGCCGATCCTGTAGTAAAAGCATGACATCGCCGTTTCAAATGACAGCTTTCACAAAGCGGAGAAACGGGCCTGCAAACCACCGCACCCAGGTCCATCAATGCCTGATTATAGGCACCGGGTTGCTTAGGGTGGAGCAATTCATTGGCCAGTATGGTAAAAGACCTTTTTCCGTAGGTGCTGTCAATAGGGGTATGGATGCCGAAATACCTGGCTAATACCCGGAATACATTGCCATCCACCACGGCATGAGGCAGGCCAAAGGCAAAGGATGCTATGGCGGCAGCCGTGTAAGGTCCTACTCCTTTCAGGGAAAGAATCTCTTCATAACTGTTGGGGAACCTACCCTTTCTTTTCCCCGCAATATAGCGGGCTGTGGCGATCAGGTTTCTGCAACGGGTATAGTATCCCAACCCCTCCCATAACTTGAATATCCTGGTATCAGGAGCTTTGGCCAGCTGCTGTACCGTAGGGAATGTTGAAACAAACTTATTGTAATAATCCCAGCCCTGTTCAACGCGGGTTTGCTGTAATATAACCTCGCTGAGCCAAATCTTATACGCGTCCTTCTCCCCTTTCCAGGGCATGGGCCGGTGATTGATGGTACTGTTCCATTTCAGCAATCTTAACCTGAAGTATTTTTTATCATCTATCATTTGGTCAGTATCAGAAGTTTATGCCCTGATTATTTTTCCCAAGGCATAATTTAAATTAAATAATTAATAATCAATTACTTATATAAAGCGGACCTATGTTAGCCCGCGACAAATAATGAACAAAGTGGTTGATAATCATCAACTTGTTTGGAAATTTCAAGATAAATGTTGTATATTTCTTGAAGAAACGAATTTAAATTTTATTACAATGAGAAAAGCTGACCTCATCAATCAAATTTCCGAAAAAACAGGCATTCCCAAAGTGGATGTACTGGTAACACTGGAATCTATGTTCAAAGCGGTTAAAACTGCACTCGCTTCCGGTGAGAATATTTATATACGCGGGTTTGGAAGTTTCATCACCAAAAAAAGAGCAGCCAAGATTGGGCGAAACATAAAGAAAAATGTTGCCGTGCAGATTCCCGAACATTTTATCCCGGCCTTCAAGCCTGCCAAAGAGTTCATGCAGGAGATAAAATCTTCCAAAAATATAAAGGAAAACACGGAAAAGATCGATGAAAACGAAGACTGATGTAACTTCGCCGTCCCGCTAGGGTTTAGCGGCAATACATCAACACCGTGAAAAAACAATGGATACTGGCCCTCGGTGGTCTTGTTTTACTGGCATCGCTGTATTTGTTTGGGAAAACGGCACTCCCCCGGACCATTACAGACAACCCCGTAACTCTCCCTGAGAAATCCTTCGATATCCGCCTGGTCATTCAAAATACTAAAACACAGCTTCCCCCCACACAGGAAATATATCTAGGCAAACTGGAGAACAGCGTAACCCGGGGCGATGTTTCAGCCCAGCAGGTTAAGGCCTATATGGAGCTGGCCGGTTTCTGGAAGGACTCTCTGCATACTTTCGAGCCTTATGCCTATTATTTATCGGAAGCCGCTAAATTGGAAAAGTCAGAAAAAAGCCTCACCTTTGCTGCCCAATTGATTTTAGATAACCTCAGGTCGGAGAACGACGAGGCTAAATTGAACTGGAAAGCGGAACTGGCCATATCCCTGTTTGAAAAAGCGCTGGACCAAGACCCCGGCAACGATGACCTGAAGATCGGACTGGGTAGCTGTTACGTCTTTGGAAAAGGGAGAACCGGGGGGCCGCAGGAGACCATGAAGGGCATCCAGCAACTGCTGGAAGTGGTCCGGAAAGACTCCAATAACCTAAAAGCGCAACTGGTACTGGGGGTGGGAGGTTTCGTGTCGGGACAATATGACAAAGCCATTGAGCGTTTACAGAAGGTAGTTAGGGCAGACCCGGGTAACCTGGAAGCGGCTGCCTTCCTGGCCGACACCTATGCCGCCAAAGGCAACAAAGCAGAGGCGATCAAGTGGTACGAGGTGAGCAAGCGGCTGGCGAACAACCCGGGGTACACCAAAGAAGCGGATGCACGGATCAAGGCCCTGCAATAGCAGGAACAGCATCCCGGACAACAACGAAGAATACAGGCCGGACAGTCCCGGTTCAACCATTTTTATAAAATTATTGTAAACAAAAAAAGACTAGGTATGCCTTGTGGTAAAAAAAGAAAACGTCATAAAATTGCTACTCACAAGCGTAAGAAGCGTTTAAGAAAGAACCGTCATAAGAAGAAGTAAGACTTCTCTTAACGGTGCCGGGGATCCTCATTCCCGCTCGCATTCACCTGTATACACCAGCCTGCTTGCCATATCCGCAGGGCTGTATTACAGTTGATGTCATCCTTCCGTGATGTAATGGTCTTACAAAAAATTCAGGTGTGACCAAGGAGCTTATTATTAATGCTGCGCCGCAGGGCGTTGAAATTGCCCTGTTGGAGGATAAGAAGCTGGTGGAGCTTCATAACGAAAAAGCCGATGCCAGCTTTGGTGTGGGCGACCTATACCTGGGCAAGGTGAAAAAACTGATCCCCGGCCTCAATGCAGCCTTCATCGACGTAGGCTTCGAAAAGGATGCATTCCTCCATTATACCGACCTGAGCCCCTACGTTCGCTCCATTCTTAAATTCACCAACGAGGCTATCAACGACAAAACGGAGAACGGCGCCGACTTTACCAAATTCAAAGTAGAACCCGAGATCGTTAAGACCGGTAAGATCACCGAAGTGCTCAACAGCCGTCCCAATATACTGGTACAGATCCTGAAAGAACCCATCGCCGCCAAAGGCCCCCGCCTAAGTTGCGAGCTTTCCCTCCCCGGACGTTTTGTAGTGGTTACCCCCTTCAACGACATCATTGCCATATCGCGTAAGATCCACAGCTCGGACGAAAGGAAAAGACTGCACAAGATAATCGAGGCCATTAAGCCCAGGAACCTGGGCGTTATTGTACGCACTGCAGCCGAAGGTAAGCATACAGCCGAACTGCATGAGGACCTGCTCTCCCTCATTGCCACCTGGAAGGCGATACAGACAAACCTCAAAGGCGCTGTTCCACCCACCAAGATCCTGAGCGAACAGGGCAAGACCACCAGCATCCTTAGGGACCTGCTCAGCGAAGATTTTAACCGCATCGTGGTAAACGATAAGAACATATTCTCCGACACAAAGACCTATATACAACGCATAGCCCCGGAGAAATCCGAGATCATCTCCTATTATAATAACGGCTCGCCCATATTCGACAGTTTCGGCATCACCAAACAGGTGAAAGCGGCTTTCGGGAAAACGGTGAACCTGCCCAGTGGCGCCTACCTCATCATCGAACATACCGAAGCTCTGCACGTAATAGACGTTAACAGCGGCTACAAAAGCGTGAGCAATAACCAGGAACAGAATGCCCTGGAGACCAACCTGGAGGCAGCGGAAGAGATTGCCAGGCAACTACGCCTGCGTGACCTGGGCGGTATCATCGTGGTGGACTTCATCGACATGAAGCTGGCCGAGAACAAGAAGCGGCTGGCAGATTTCATGGACCGTTTCATGAGGACCGACCGCGCCAAGCACGCTGTACTGCCCATCAGCAAATTCGGGATCATGCAGATCACCCGCCAGCGCATGAAGCCCGAGATGAACATCAACACCAGCGAAGTCTGTCCCAGCTGTAACGGCACGGGTAAGATCTCTTCCACATTAATACTGGAGGACGAGATCGAAAAGAACCTCAGTTACCTCATCATGCAGAAGCACAAGGGGCTTTCCATTGAAATGCACCCCATCCTGCACGCCTACCTCACCAAGGGCATCTTCTTTTCCAGGTTATCCAAATGGAGGCGTAAGTACAAGCAGAAGATCAAGCTCAAGTCCAACAACAATTACCACCTTACTGAGTTCCATTTCTTTGACGACAGCGACGAGGCGATCAAGCTGTAGGAATAAGAAAGTATGGCAACTCTTCCCAGCAACGTCTCCTGAAAGGGACGTTGCGAAAAATGGATCTATTCCCAGCAACGTCTCCTGAAAGGGACGTTGCGTAAAATGGATCTGTCACCTGATGACAGAACGTTTCTCGCAGAGGACGTTGCGTTATTCCCAGCAACGTCTCCTGAAAGGGACGTTGCGTAAAATCTATTCCCAGCAACGTCTCTCGCAGAGGACGTTGCGTTAATAATCAGATCAGGTACGCAACGTCGCCCTGTTATTCTTTGGTGGTTGAATGTTC
>JANYAL010000177.1 GCA_025361325.1 Bacteroidota bacterium | reverse complement strand
GTCTCTGGTACGGCTGTATAAGTGAGGCTGAAAAATCACCGTACACTTCTTTCCGGGAAATAATTCTTTTACACTTGAGAGCAATGCACTCAATTCCTGCGGGTGATGTGCGTAATCATCAATAAAGACAAGTTGTTCATTCCTGATGACATATTCAAACCTTCTTTTGACACCCCTGAATTCATCCACTGCTTTCAGTATAGTTTCATCACCGATACCAACGTGCTTTGCGATTGTAATGGCAGCCACCGTATTTTCAATATTATGCATACCTCCCATATTCAATACAACATTCTTCAGTTCCTTTTCTTTGATGATGACATCAAACTGATACCTTCCGCAGTTTATCCTTATATTGGCGGCATATGCATCTGCCTGTACCTGCTGCAAATGATAAGTGAGCTGTTCACCACCTTTAAATTCATTTTTTCGGCCTAACCCGTATTTGTAAATCAATAGCCCCCCCGGATTCAGTTTGCCCGTAAAATCTATAAAAGCCTGTTCCATATTTTTCAATGTGCCGTATATATCCAGGTGGTCTGCATCCATTGAGCTGATCAAAGCAACATCCGGGTTCAATTTCAAAAAGCTTTTGTCATATTCATCCGCTTCCACCACACAAACATTATTTTCACTGCTCCAGAAATTGGTGTCGTAATTCACCGCAATACCGCCCAGGAATGCGTTGCAACCGAATCCGCTGTTGCGGAGGATATGTGCTACCAGGGCACTGGTGGTTGTTTTACCATGTGTACCGGCAATGCATATATTATATGAATTTTTTGTTATTTCCGCAAGTACATCACTTCTTTTCACCACGGTATAATTGTGCTGCAGGTAAAATTGTAACTCGGTATGATCCCCTGGTACAGCTGGTGTGTAAACCACCAAGTCTGCCTCTTTGTCCAAGAGCCCGATATTCTCCTCATAATGCACCTTAATGCCTTCTTCAGAAAGCTGAGCGGTCAGAGATGTTGCTGTTCTGTCATAACCGCTCACTCTCACCTGTCTGTTATTGAAATACCTGGCCAGAGCGCTCATGCCTATTCCGCCGATGCCCACAAAATAAATACGCTTGATATGTTCCTGATCGATCATGATAAGTTATCCAGTATTTCACGGGCGATCACCATATCAGCATTGGATATGGCGAGTTTACCGATATTATTACTTAATTCCTGTTGTTGCTTGTCATTTTTTGATAATGCGATCATTGCCGGAACCAACTCTTGTAACGCAACATTTTCTTTAATCATTATAGCCGCATTTTTATTAACTAAATTTTGTGCATTGACGGTCTGGTGATCTTCCGCCGCATATGGAAACGGTACGAAAATGACGGGTTTCCGTACAACGCATAATTCCGAGATGGCCATGGCACCGCTCCTGCTAATGACCAAGTCTCCTGCCGCATATGCATTTTCCATCCGGGTAATAAAATCGTGCACCGAGATGTTATTTTTTCCTTCAGCCCTTTCTTTTCCCCTGGCGTCAAAAGGCTTACCCGTTTGCCATATCATTTGCAGGTCGTTCTTTTCAAATTCTTCCAGGTCTTTATAAAGTGCCTCATTGATGTTTTTTGCGCCCAGACTTCCGCCAATGGAAAGGATTGTTCTTTTTTCCGGATCCAGTCCGAAGAATGCAATACCCGCTTCCCGGGAAACATTACTATTTGTAATGTCATTACGCACCGGGTTTCCAGTAATTACGATCTTTTCAGCGGGGAAAAAGCGCTGCATCCCTTCGGTTGCAACGAAAATCCGGGTGGCCTTTTTCCCAAGCAGTATATTACTTTTGCCGGCATAGGAGTTGCTTTCAAGTATGAAGGAAGGGGTACCTATAGACTGGGCATACCGCAAAACGGGGAAACTGGAATACCCCCCAACGCCGATTACCGCTTCTGGGTTGAAGTATCTGAATATCCTTTTTACCTGAAAAAAACTGCTGATCAGCTTGAAAGGCAAACTGATATTTTTTATCAAAGAACTTCTGTTAAATCCCGTTATATCGAGGCCTTCAATCCGATAACCTGCCTGCGGTACTTTTTCCATTTCCATTTTACCTTGTGCGCCTATAAACAATATTTCGGTCTTTGGATTCAGTTTGGTCAATGCATTCGCAATGGCTATGGCCGGAAAAATATGTCCTCCGGTTCCTCCACCTGCTATGATGACCCTTTTGCTCATTTTATCATTTAACGTGAAGTATTATATATCATCTCATCGATAACCTGCTTTTCTCCTTCCAGTTTTTCAACATTCCTCGCCACACTTAATATTATACCTATGGATAAACAGGTGAACAAGAAACTGCTTCCCCCCATGCTTACCAACGGTAATGTAACGCCTGTATTCGGAAAAGCACCAACTGCAACACCCATATTTGCAATAGCTTGTATCACCAATGTAAAACTGAGTGCCAATGCCAGGAAAGCACCGAATGCGAATGGGCATTTCCGATATACCCGGATACATCGATATAGAAAGAGGATATAGACAAATATCATGAATCCCGCACCCACCAGTCCGTACTCCTCAATAATAATGGCGTAAATAAAATCACTGTAACTATGCGGTAAAAAATTACGTTGATAGCTATTCCCGGGACCCCTGCCAAACCAACCACCTTTAGCTATGGCTATCTTGGCCTGGTTGACCTGGTAAAGTTTTTCATTTTCATCTTCCTTGTTACTGTACATGAAGGTTTGGATACGTCCAACCCAAGTGGGTATACGTCCAATAGAAAATATGGCTGGAAGATCTCTGGCCTTATGTTCTGCTTTATCATAATACTTGACAGCGATGGTTAGTAAAATAATCACGGGAAGCAAGGCTATGCCAATGGTCAAAAAGATATGCCGTGTGGCTACCCGGCCTATGAACATCAACATGAAACTGGTTCCGGCGATGAGCATAGCAGTGGACAGGTTTGCAGGTGCAATCAATAAACAGATGATAGCTACCGGGATTACAACGGGGAGGAATCCCTTCTTGAAATCCTTGATCACACTTTGTCTGCGACTCAATTGCCTGCTTAAATACATGAACAAAGCCAGCTTGGCCAGGTCAGAAGTCTGAAATGTCATATTAATCACCGGCAACATGATCCACCTGCTTCCTTCATTTAATTTAGTACCGAAAAAATAGGTATAAATCAATAATGGTATGGATATGACAAACAGCAATTTTGCGACTCTGGAGTAAATGGTATAATTTACCCGGTGGGCAAAATAGATAACAAGAACTCCGAGAATAATAAATGCAAATTGTTTGAACAGGTAGCTTTCGGTGCTTTTGCTGTATTTGTAAGCCAATGACCCCGTGCTGCTGTAAACCACCAACAGACTTACCAGTGTGAGAATTACGACAATCCCCCAGATGACCCTGTCACCCTTGGTCTTTGCAACCAGGTTATTGCTTACTCCGCTCAAAGATGGAGTAAAGAACTGTTTTATATTCAACTGTTGAGACATGTAAGTTTATGCTTCTGGTTTCTATAATTCTTTTACAGCTTTCTTAAACTGGTTTCCCCTGTCTTCATAATTTTTGAAAAGATCAAAACTCGCACAAGCCGGGCTTAACAAGACTATATCACCTTTACTGGCAAAATGAAAGGCAGATTGTACAGCATCTTTCGCATTATTGGTATTCACGATAAGCGAAACAATGTCTCCGAATGCCTCATGTATTTTTCTGTTCTCGGTACCCATACATACTATAGCTTTTACTTTCTCCTTTACAAGTTCCCTGAGCTGACTGTAATTATTGCCTTTATCCACACCACCCAGTATAAGAATAACAGGTTTTTCCATCGTTTCCAGCGCGAACCAGGTACTGTTCACATTGGTAGCTTTGCTGTCATTGATGAATAAAACACCTCTTATGGTAGCAACCTTCTCCATACGGTGTTCCAGGCTTTCAAAGGTTTGAAGTGCTTCCCGGATCTTGTCTTTCCTGATATCGACTGCTGCTGCGGCAAGGCTTGCTGCCATACTGTTATATTGATTATGTTTGCCTTTAAGGGCAAAGTCTTCTATACTCATCTGCATTTCTTCATTCTTCCATTTCAGGTGCATCTTGGCATTCATCAAGTATGCTCCTTGTGGCAGTTGTTTACTCATAGTAATTGGGGCTAGTGTTGATTTAATGGGGTAGTTATATATCGAATTCCTAGTTACTTCGTCGTCGAGGTTATAAATGAAGACATCCTCAGGCTGCTGATTCTCGACTATCCTGAACTTACTATTGATATAATTCTGAATGTTGTAATTATACCGGTCAAGATGGTCTTCAGTTATATTTGTCAGGACAGCTACATCAGGCCTGAACTGATTAATGTCATCAAGTTGGAAAGAACTGATCTCAGCCACATATAAAGGTTTGGGATCTTCAGCAACCTGCCTGGCAAAGGAGTAACCAATATTCCCAACAAGGGCACATTCCGTTCCGGCAGATCTGAATATATGGTAGACAAGGGCTGTCGTTGTTGTCTTGCCGTTACTTCCGGTAACGGCAACGATTCTGCTTTCACCCTTATAGCGATAAGCAAGTTCTATTTCACTAATGACCGGAATACCTTTCTGCCGTATATTAACAACCATTTCATTTTTTTCCGGTATACCCGGGCTTTTCATCACTTCATCAGCTTCCAAGATCCTGTTGTTTGAATGACGTCCTTCTTCAAATATGAAATCATTGCCTTCCAATTGAGAACGGTATTTTTCCGGAATTGTACCACCATCACTTACGAAAACATCATAGCCCTGCTTCCTGGCCAGCATGGCAGCACCAATACCACTTTCCCCTGCTCCTAATATGACCAATTTTTTCTTCATTTAAATTGAACAATAGTGTACTACGACTTCTAATAAAAATGGTTCTTCAACAGCATAGAATTTAACAGGTCGGTCGGTTTTTTTCGGACAACGGCTTCAAACAAGTAAAAAAATTTGCATCAAATTTTTAAGTTGTTCCCAGTTTGTGGTTTTTCAATAATATTTTCAGCCTTTGAGCTACCCAGTATGAACCAGGTATAATATGTTATCTCAATTTCAAAGTCACTATGGCAAGTACTACAGTCAATATTGTTATTATCCAGAACCGAACAGCTATCTTACTTTCGTGGTAACCCAGTTTCTGGTAATGATGATGCAATGGGCTCATCAGGAATACCCGACGACCAATGCCATATTTTCTTTTGGTATATTTGAAATACCCAACCTGTATCATAACACTTAAGTTCTCTACGAGGAATACGAAGCAGAAAAATGGTATCAGCAATTCTTTACGAACGATTATAGCCAAAGCTGCAATAATCCCCCCTAGCGCCAAACTGCCTGTGTCGCCCATAAAGACTTGTGCCGGGTAGGCATTATACCATAAAAAGCCTATGCAGGCCCCTACAAAAGCAGCAATAAAAATTGATAGTTCTGCAAGGTTGGGGATATACATGATATTGAGGTATTCCGCAAATTTTATATTACCACTCACATAGGCAAACACGCCCAGACTCAGTCCAATGATTGCACTTACTCCGGTTGCCAGTCCATCCAATCCATCTGTGATATTTGCGCCGTTACTTACTGCAGTAACTATGAAAATCACAATCAGTATATAAAGTATATATGTATAATCCCGCCAGCCCTTTGGCAACAATTTTGCATAGTTGAATTCTGTAGACTTCAAAAAAGGGATTGTAGTTATTGGAGTTTTCACTGAAGCATAAACATGTTGTTTTCCTTCGATCAGAACCGTATCGAATTTTGCAGTGGTGGTTTTTTCTTTAATACCCAATGGAACCTGTGTCTTTCCTGCCTGGGAGATTACTTCACGCTTCACCACAACGTTCTGGTTAAAGTACAATGTTGTTCCAACAATAATTCCAAGAATTATCTGTCCGAATATTTTAAATTTCCCGGCCAGGCCGTCGCTATCACTTTTTGTATATGAAACACCCTGGGCCTGTGCTTTTCGCTTGGCTCTTATCTTTAAATAATCATCAATGAAGCCGATAGATCCAAGCCAGATAGTGCACAATACCATCAGTCGTATATACACTTTATCCAGGTTAGCCAGCAGCAATGTGGGTATCAGAATGGCAAGAATGATAATGATGCCACCCATTGTTGGGGTTCCCTTCTTATGCTGTTCACCAGCAAGGCCTAATTCCCTGACTGATTCTCCCAGTTGCTTATGTTGTAGGTACTTTATCAATTTTTTTCCATATACAGTTGTGATGATAAGACTCAGTATCATTGCCATCAAGACCCTGAAGGTTATGAATTGGAAGAGACCGCTACCCGGGAACCGGATGCCTTCTCTGTTTAACCAATCAAATAGATGATACAGCATAAATTCAGTTTACAGCCTGTCATTTATAAATCTCCAAGTATCGATCAAGTCCTTATAGAAAATATTTATCGACAATAATTCTTACTTCTTTATTTCTCCAGCATCTCAAACACTTCTCGCAGGACTTTCTTGTCATTAAATTCATATTTCACAC
>JANYAL010000120.1 GCA_025361325.1 Bacteroidota bacterium | reverse complement strand
TAATGATCAGGAGGAAAAGGCTGGATAGCTGGTCAAGCTGAAGGTCAAAACCGATCTTCAACGTTTCTATATTGATGAAATTGAAATAATGCGCCACATAGGTATTGCCGTTCTTCACGGATATGAATACATAAACGCTCATCAGGAATGAAAGGAACACCACCCCGCTGCCGATAATGCCGGAAGCCGTTTTAGACAAGCGCTCCCTGCCCAACCCATTGAGGAGGAACCCGATCAGGGGCAGGACAGGTATCAGCCAGGCTGATTGCAGTACATTACTCATAATTATAGGGACCATAGAAGCCGGTTGCTGTGAAACAGGGCCCGGCACAACAGCCATTTAGTTCTTTAATCTGTTCAAAAAATTAATATCCGTTGAATGTGTATTCCGGTACAACATAACTATGATGGCCAGTCCCACGCTTACTTCTGCAGCTGCTACTACCATAATGAAAAACACAAAGATCTGTGCATCGCTTACCATGGAAGGCATGGCCCTGCCCGCATCCGTAGCTGCATGCATCTTTGAAAATGCCACCAGCAAGAGGTTCACCGCATTAAGCATCAGTTCCACACACATGAATATGATGATGGCATTGCGACGGGTAAGTACACCAACTATCCCGATACAGAATAATGCCAGCGCCAGGCCGATATACCATTTTATTTCCATAATTTTTTATTACATTTCTGTTGTATCTACCTTACTCCATACCATCTGTTCATTCCTGATCATTCTTTTTTCCCTATCAATACAGCGCCGATCATGGCGCTCAGGAACAACACACTGCTTATCTCAAACGGGATAACATAATCATTGAATAAAGCCTTACCCAGGTTCTTGATGAGCCCCGCATTGCCTTCATTCATCTGCACCATGCTGTTAGCCAGGTCCGACCGCATAAAGGCTGCCAATATCACCAGGAACAGACAACCTCCGGATATCAGTCCGATGAACTGAAGTATCCTGTTTTTGGAGGGTTCGGAAGCAGCATTAAGGTTCATCAACATGACCACAAATAAGAACAGTACCATGATGGCACCTGCATATACAATGATATTGACAATTGCAAGGAACTGTGCATTCATCAGGATATAATGCCCTGATATGGAAAAGAAGGTAACGATCAGTGCCAAGATACTGTAAACCGGACTTTTGGCCGTTACCACAACTATGGCACTGGCGAGTGCAAGTACAGTCAGAAACCAGAACAAGATTTGTGTGATACCCATATTTACTGATTTACCTTTCCCCGTTGAACCCTGTTACCCAAAGCCTTCTTATAAGCATCCGGCTCATGAATGGGGTGGGGGATCAATAATTCTTCTTTTTTATAAACAAACTGGCTACGCTGGTAATCGGCAGGTGCGAATGTCTCACTCAGGTAGATGGCGTCTTTAGGACATGCATCCTCGCATAACCCGCAGAATATGCAGCGCAGCATATTGATCTCGTATTTTGCCGCATACTTTTCTTCGTGGTAAAGCTGCTCTTCACCGGGCACCCTTTCCGCGGCTTCCATTGTAATGGCCTCGGCCGGGCAGGCTACTGCACACAATCCACAGGCAGTGCAGTTTTCACGGCCTTCCTCATCACGATTCAAGATATGCAGCCCCCGGAAAACAGGACTGAAAGGCCTTTTCTTCTCTGGATAGTTGATTGTTGGCCTTTTTTTGAACATATGCCCGAACGTGATGGTCATGCCCTTAAAAACAGCAGGCAGGTACAGCCTTTCCAGAAGGTTCATCGGCTTTCTTTCCACAAGTTTAGCTCTGTTTGTAAGTGCTTGCATAACACAGTTCCGTTACAACGGAATTTTTAGGATGATGTACATATATATTCCATATCAAAAATGCCAATGATTCATTTTCAGCAGCACCACCAAACCTGTCACCAGCATATTCAACAGTGCCAGGGGTATCAGTATGCGCCAACCCAGGTTCATCAGCTGGTCGTACCTGAACCTTGGTATCGTCCACCTTACCCACATGAATAAGAATAGGAAACAGACCACTTTTATCATCAGTGCCGCCAGTCCGATGATGGCCATCCAGTTCTGGGATAATCCCCAGGCTGATTCGTCCACAAATGGCAGGACATCATATCCACCAAAGAAAAGGGTGGACATAATGACACTGCTGATGAACATATTGATATATTCAGAGAACAGGTAAAAACCCAGTTTCATGGAAGAATATTCCGTATGATAGCCCCCGATGAGCTCATTCTCGGCCTCGGACAAATCGAACGGCGTACGGTTGCATTCTGCAAAGGCGCAGATCAGGAATAGGAGGAAACCCAATGGCTGGTAAAAGACATTCCAGGCGCCTTGTTGCTGCTGTATCACCATTTCCTTAAGACTAAGCGTTCCCGTTACCATCAGCAGGGAGATGATGGTGATGCCCATGGCCAGTTCATAACTGATGATCTGAGAGGCCGCACGTAATCCGCCCATCAGGGAATACTTGTTATTACTGGCCCAACTTCCGATCATGATACCGTAAACACCCATACTTACTACTGCAAAAACATATAAGATGCCCACATTCACATCAGCGATCTGCAGGGATATGTCCCGCCCGAATAAATGAATGGTATCGCCCCAGGGCACAATTGCACTTGTCATAATGGCGGTAAGCATGGCCATCGAGGGGCCCAGGATGAACAGGAACTTGGATGATAAATTAGGAATGATCTCTTCCTTGAAGAATAATTTGATGCCGTCGGCCACCGGCTGCAGGATACCAAAAGGACCTGCCCGGTTGGGTCCACGCCGATCCTGCAGAACAGCCGCTACTTTTCTTTCCGCGTAAGTAGCATACATGGCAATGAGCAAAGAAGCCATCACCACTATGACGATCAGCACCAGTTTCACTAAGATCATTGCCAGATCAATCGCTATAAGCATAATACCGGGTTATATATTTAGTACTTTGATCTATTCTATTTTCGCTGCCCCCACTGTGGTGATTCTTTGGTCCCGCTCACGTGATCCCCCGAATGTTCAAAATCCTTCATATGCGCCGGCCCTTCAATTTTACTTAGGTGGACGGCAGGATTGTTCACTTCACTGACGTTATGTATATTCATCAATAGCTTAGGATCGCGTCCACTCAACACAGCTTTTATTGTTTCATGGGGTTTGACCAAAGTGTTGTATTTATTGGCGCCTATAAC
>JANYAL010000104.1 GCA_025361325.1 Bacteroidota bacterium | reverse complement strand
GTTATATCAAGAACCTGGCAACGTAGCACAGGATACCGGGATGAACAGGAATATCCTGATCACGGGTGCAAGTGGTTTTATCGGCAGTTCCCTGGTGGAGGAGGCGATCAAAAGAAAGTATACCATTTTTGCCGGTATCAGGAACACCAGCAGCAGGCATTACCTGGTACACCCCAACATACATTTCCTGGAACTGGACTTCAGCAATGACCGTTCACTGGATTCAGCCATCCAGGCGCTAAGCTCAGCACATGGCAGGATCAATTTTGTCATCCACGCTGCAGGGATCTCGAGGGCAAAGAACAGTGCAGATTATTACCGGGTGAACCTGGAGCATACCAAAAGATTTGTTTTTGCACTCCAAAGGAATGGGCAGGTGCCCCAAAAATTCATACTCATCAGCAGTCTTTCTGCATTCGGACCGGGGCATGGAAGATCCCGGATACATGCCAGCCAGGATAAACAGCCTTTAACATCATATGGTAAGAGCAAGTTACAGGCCGAAGAATTCCTTTATGCCACGAAGGATTTTCCGTTCCTGGTCATCAACCCCACCACTGTATACGGTCCGAGGGACAAAGATGTACTCTACCTGGTCAGGACCATTGCCAGGCACCTGGAGGTGTACATAGGCAATAGCCGGCAGTTATTGAGTTTTATTCACGTACTGGACCTGTGCAAAGCCATATTCCTGGGCATGGAGTCTTCCCTGTTAAGGCAAAACCTGCTTGTTTCGGACGGGAAAGTATATACTGCCAAATACTTCAACCAGGTCGTCAGGAAACACCTGGATAAAAGAACGATCCCGGTAGTGCTTCCTCTTCCTTTACTAAGAATGCTGGCTTTATTGGCAGAAGGCTATGGTAACTTACGTGGCAAGGTTCCCTTGCTGAACAGGGAACGCCTGAAAGAATTTGCGGCGCCAAACTGGAGTGTTGACAATGCCAATCTCATGGAGCTCGGCTATGTTCCGCAATTTGGCCTGGAGGAAGGGCTGGAACAAACCATCCGATGGTATAAAGAACAGGGCTGGATTATGGATTGAATGGAAATTTCAGTTACTAAAAACCTATTTATTGGTAAGATATCCGCTTACCACCCAACCATGCGGGCCATAGTTTGCATTTTGTTCAAGCAAGCTGATGGTGAAACTGCCGGATATCGCGTTTCGATCGATCGGGACATTCATTGAAAAGGGTTTGTTCAGCTTTTCCCCTTTTGCAGCGATATAGTTATATTTTTTATTCTCCTTTCCAACCGTAACAGAAACCACCAATTCGTAATAATCCCCCGTTCCCGGACCGCTTGATTCATTGTCGCTGACGGCGGTACCTGTAACTGTCAACTCCTTTCCTGCAAATTTCCCTTTGTATTGCCTGCCTCCAACATTACCCCGGTCCGAACCCGTAGGCGCTTCAAACTGTCCACCGCTGATCGTGTAACTGAGGTGTCCCCAATAGCCTGGTAATTCCAGTTTATAACTTGTTGATCCGGTTGTTTGGATATTCACTTTATCGTTGAAAGGAAAGTGCAAGATGGCAGCTTTAACCTGGTCTACCCCCGGGTCACTGCCTGGCTTCAGGCTTTCGCTCAGGGCCCCATAGCGACCGGCAAATGACCGTGCGGGAGCTGGAGGGTTTGTACGGTTTTTTTCCCATGCCGTTACCAGTTTACTGATCCGTGCTTTCTCTGTTTCAATGTCGGCTTTCATCTGGTTCCACCTGTCCAGGTCTTCATGATCCCCGGGCATATTGATGAATTGTTTGGCATTCCGCTCTGCCCTGGGCAGTTCAAGTTGCAGTTTGGTAAGCTTATCCTGGCTCGCCGCATACCAGTCGTGGATCCGCATGGCCAGTTCTTCATTCCCATCACGCGGAAAGCTGCCCTGGGCCTGGAGCTTTGTGAATAGTACAGGAAATAATATCAGTGCCGTGAGGAGCAGGGCCCTGTGCCTGATCATTTTTCTTATATCACTAAAAAACCGGTGAGGAATGGTGAACAGGTGCCGGTGTTGACTTGATAAATAATCGCTTTCTGCGGCGTTTGGCCGTGGTTGTATACGGGATGTAATTTTCATGGTAAATTTATTTGATGCAAGAATGGCTAAAATACGGGTGGGGTATTCCAAAATAAAATGACCGGGATCAGGCAATTCACTGACTGTGATTATGGAATACAATGAGCAGTAACCGGATGCACCGCCCCAGTCATTAACGGTTTATATTGCAAGACCACTTCTTAACGTTCAGACTGCAGCGGAATAACAGGGAAGTACCTACAATCCTTCGGGAATAATACCGATTTATACTTATCTTAACTATTCGCATCCCGGTAGTATCGTATGTTGAATTAATTTGGGTGCCATTCAATTTTAATACTTTACCAGTATGTTCAGATCT
This sequence comes from Bacteroidota bacterium, assembly GCA_025361325.1. GTDB lineage: Bacteria > Bacteroidota > Bacteroidia > Chitinophagales > Chitinophagaceae > Ferruginibacter. Next base: position 354 of record JANYAL010000104.1, on the reverse strand, counting down.
ACAATTTCAACATCCCGTTTTTTACTTATCACAGGGCTGCTTATCATAGGTGCTTTTGTGTATGCAACCTTGTTTGCCAAGAACCGGGAAAAGAATGTGCCGGGCATATCACCAGGCAGGCCGGGTGCGGGCGGTACAAAAACTGTTTCGCCGGTATCGGAAAATAATACTGTTTCCGTAGTGGAACTCTTTACCTCCGAAGGTTGTTCCAGTTGTCCGCCGGCAGATCAATTAGTAACCGAAGCGCAAACCGCGTTTAAAGATAATATCATCGTTTTAAGTTATCATGTTGATTACTGGGACCGGCTAGGATGGAAAGACCCTTTTAGTAAAAATATATTTACAGAAAGGCAA
>JANYAL010000080.1 GCA_025361325.1 Bacteroidota bacterium | reverse complement strand
ATTAATACGCACTTTATCCAGCATCTGATTGAAAGCATGCTGCATGGACTGTAGTTCTTTTTCTTTTTCGATGAAACCCAGCTTTTCCTGTTCCAGGGCCGCTTCTTCCCGGGCAATGGTGGTTTCCAGTTCTATCCTTTTATCCACTTCGGCCTGTTGCTGTTCATTCAGGTCGTGGTAGGTGATGTTGAATCCTTCCAGGGCGGCTTTGGCCAGTTCGATGCTGATCTCTTTGTAATCTTTTTTGATCTCAAAATATTTCTCTGCTTTTTTTGCCTGGCTTTCCAGGCTTTTAAGCTGGTTATTGATCTCGAAGAGCAGGTCTTCAATGCGGGCAAGGTCCTGCTCTGTGGCATCCAGTTTCAGCCTGGCTTCTTTTTTCCGGGTCTTGTAAATGGAGATACCGGCGGCCTGTTCCAGCATCCTTCGGCGGCTGTTGTCCTTGTCCTTGATGATATCGTCTACCATACCCAGTTCAATGATGGCATAGCTGTCATTGCTGACACCTGTATCCATGAAGAGGTTATGTATGTCCTTAAGCCGGCAGGCCACGTCATTCAGGCGATATTCGCTCTCCCCGCTTTTGTAATATTTACGGGTAACGGTAACTGTATTGAATTCAACCGGGAGGAGATTGCGGGTATTCTCGAAAGTAAGACTTACTTCGGCAAGGCCGCTGGCGCTACGACTTTTAGAACCATTAAAGACCAGGCTCTCGAGGTTCTCGCTTCGCAGGTTGCTGATCTTATGTTCACCAATCACCCAGCGTATACTGTCTACGATATTGCTCTTGCCACATCCGTTTGGGCCTATTACTCCGGTAATACCTTCGTCAAAATTGAGTACGGTCCTGTCTGCAAAACTCTTGAATCCTTTTATTTCTAAACTCTTTAAACGCACAGTTTCTTTGTTTTATGGTCAGACGGCAAATATAACTGAATGGCACAATAGAAATTTTTGATTGTTTGCACCAAATATGCATAGTTATTCACAGTTTTTTCACAGTATGTACCCCCTGCATGATCCGGTATGCAGAAGAGATTTTTTTACCGTGGGTGTATGTATTTCAAATTTCGTTAAACAGCATCAACCGAAGGAAGGATAAAAGTTATACTACCTGTAAGTTTTCTCGGTATTTATACTTTTAAATGCTGCGGGGATTCAATTTTAATAATCAATTTTTTCTGTTTCACGTAGTACAGATTCCTGTTCAGCGTATTTTATTTATGTGCATGCAATATTTCCAAATTTCACTAGTATCCATGCAATCTTTATTATTTAGAAAATATTCTGGTTACAGTATTTAATTTGACCACCGAAAACCTTTAATACCATTGTTAAAATATTCTTAATACACCTTGACTGGTAACAACTAACGAAACTATTCGTATTTTTGACCCATAACCATAACTGTATGAAAAAAATCATTCCACTTGTTTGCTTAATGGTTAGTGCAACTGTATATGCACAACCTAAACTGATCAGTCAGGCCATCATTACAACTAAAACAACGATCGTTTCCCCTGAGGAAGATGATAATAATATGCCACCTTCCCCTCCACCCGGCGGAAACGGCGAAGAGATAAGGATCATGCGTTTCGGTGGTGACGGGGAAACCACAGCAACTACCTGGTTAAAGAACGACATGGTTAAAACTTATTCTGAAAGTGACATGGGACGAACCACCATTATACGCGACAACAGCAAAAAGATGACTACCACCATCATGGAAATGATGGGTAAAAAGACAGGCTTTTACGTTTCAGACTCAGACCAGGCAATCATCGCAAAGCGGATGGACAGTATGATGAGGACACGGAACGCAGACAATAACAGGCCGGCGTTCTCCGGTAATCAGCCCGTGGTGGATATTGCCTACGTGGATGAGACCAGGAAGATCTCGGGGTATGCTTGTAAAAAAGCCCTGCTTATCACTACCCGGCCGAACGGCAAAAAAGACAGCAGCATCATCTGGTATGCACCCGATATCAAACTACAGGGATTGAACAGCACCGGTGGAAATTTTGCGGGCTTTGGTGGATTCAGCCCCCAGGCCGCTGCATTTGGAGGAATGGATAAACTAAACGGTTTCCCCATGCAATATGAAAGGACAATGAACCGGGGTAGAAAGATGACCGTATTGGTTACAAAACTGGTCACCGATAAAGAGGTGACAGACAAAGAATTCAATATCCCCAGGGATATTGAACTAAGATCTATGAAAGATATGCAGAACGGAGGGCAGGGCGGTTTCCAGATGAGATTCGGAGGTTAATACTGAATATTACACAGTTCCCGGAATGGAATGGCAACTGATCATGTATAAAAAACAGTTTAATTTACCATAAACTGATTCGTTGCAATTTATTCTTCAACCTACCAATAATGTGCCATATTCACGGGTATACCCTTACTTGAAATCGGTCATTTATACAGAGCAAAGTACTTAATCACTTTTAGGAAAATCAACAACAGTATTATAGACCAGACTGAAGAGATTTATAATTTATCGATGGCATCTTTTTTGGCCTTGTAATCACCCGATTTCTTAACATCGCCCTTTACACGGTAGATCTCTGATAGCATGTCGTAACATTGTTTATAGTTTGCTTTTTCCACCGCTTTGAGCTTGGGCATCTTTCCATAAAATTCAGCTGCATTGGAGGCATAGGGAATGCAATCTTCCATCGATTTCCTGGAAGAAGCACTAATGTCATTTCTTTTCTTAACATCTGCAGGAGTTGTCCCTTTTACCTTTTTCGCCTCATCACTGAGGTCAAAAGAATTATTATATAGATAATTGGCCATCAGGAAATTATCTTCCGCAGTGGATTTGAGGGCAATTGCCTTCTTCAATACCTCCTCAAACTTCGCTTTGGCAGCAGGAATATCTGCGGGTTTGGTGTCTTCCGCATAAACATATTTATACAATTCAACACTGTAATTGTATGCTGCCATGAAATTATTGGGATATTTCGCCAGCATCTCATCATATTTTTTGATGAGGTCTGCTTTGGATAATCCTTTCACAGAATTCTCGATCTCCAGGCTCTCATAATAGGTTTTTTCCCAGAATGGTTCTGCAGGATAAAAATTCTTACCCTTTGAAGCTATTGCATCAAATCCGGGATCATCTTTCTTGTTATAATAATACTCCGCCAGGAAAAGATAGATATCTATATTGTTCGCTTTGTTCAGGTTGGCATCAGCCAAGATTTTGTAATACTTTATTGCGCCGTCCGTGTTCTTTGCCTGCCTGGCGGCAATGGCTGAATTGAGCACCAGCGAAGTATCCAGGGCCGGGAATTTGAAACCGTTTACTTCGTAACCTTTTGACTTAATATAAT
>JANYAL010000061.1 GCA_025361325.1 Bacteroidota bacterium | reverse complement strand
TAAATGATTGATGATTGGGAACCTTTTAATCACCGGAATATCGTATTTAATGAATATATTATGAATTTGGAATAAATGGATAAAAATGAAAATAGTTCATGTTGTTTCGGGTTTAACCAAAGGAGGTAGTGAACGCATTGTAGTTGAATTGGCCAATTACGCGGTAGCAAGAGGTGATAAGGTTACTATACTTGCCGGTTGGCCGGTAGACCCGGCTTTCTTGCAGAATTCAATTTATTCAATGGTAGATATAGAGTTTATAGCTTCCAAAAAAAGTACTGCTTATTTTAGGATATTCTTCTGGGTCATAAAACGAAGAACATGGTTAACCAAACAGGATGTTTTGCATTGCCATTTGACTTATGGAGCTGTTTTCGGAACAGTTACTAAAATATTGATTAAAACATTTTTTCGCAATCCACATCCTATAATAATAGAAACTTATCATGCTGTAGGAATGTCAATCCCTAAATTCAACAGGTGGTTACATTCCTGTATGATATTACTTCGTGACGGGCTTGTACTAATGGCAACAGATAAGTATTGGGGAAATTTCATTTTTAAGCACCCCCATCTTAATACTAGGATATCCCAAATGGAATTGCGTTTCTGGAGTCTACCAAAGATCCTATTATTAGAAATGAACTGATTACCAGCTTAGGCGTAACTAGTAAAACTAAATACCTAGTTGGTACAGTTGGTATGTTAAGGCCTGACAGAAAGCCTTGGTTATATATTCCCGTCTTCAGAAAAATTTATAAAATTTTGGGAAATGAGGTACATTTTGTCTTAGCTGGCGGGGGAGAGGAATATACTAAGATCCGGGACCTTGCTCAGGAAACTGGAATTTTGGGAAACTTTCATATGACTGGTTTGGTCAATGAACCTGTTAGACTAATTTCAAATTTGGATGTTTATGTTTCATTAAGTGTAAGGGAAACGGCTGGTATTTCGATGATTGAAGCTGCCATGTGCAAAGTTCCTGTGGTAGCAATTCAATTGGATAAAAAGTATAAACCTAAAGTGGAAGATTGGGTTTGGTCTGATTCAGATCTTCAAGTGGTGGCTAAAAAAATTGTTTCTCTTTTATTAGATGCGCAGGAAAGGGCTCAACTCGTAGAACGTCAATATGATTATGTGATCCATAATTTCACATCAGACAAAATTTATTATAAGAAGAATACATTTTATAAAGAACTGTTGTTCTCCATAACATGTTAAGATAGTCTATAAATTATATTCAATATTATTTTGTACGCAAAAAAATTGGGCAACGGTATTATGTTATTTTTACTCAAGAATTTATATGGCTAAGTTCGATTCATCAGGTCGATTTATTTGAATGGTCTTTAAATAAATGAAAAGCAACATAAAAAAATAAAACGGCAATATGGGAAGACGGTATCGTACTAATGTACCAAAATTGAATGTTGAGAACCCTATAATGGCGCCCAGTAATATGGTATAAACAAAACAAAAGAACAGATAAGGCTCAGTGAAGATATATAGAAAGAACTTCCACCCCCTACATTTCACGAATATAAAAAGGGTAGCAATTAAAGTGAGAAATGATTCGATTGCAGATAATAACATTAAAGCTTTTCTTGTTTCCCACAAAAATGGTCTGAAAAGTGCTGTAAAAACGGCTATGGGGCTTTCCATAATAATGTTAATAGGTGATTCACTAATTGTTACTCCAGTAAATCCTGCCATACTCCTTTCGTCATCATTGACAGCATTTTCATAGGCTGTCTTAAAGGTTTCTATATTTGCTTTGGAATCTTCTATGATTGAATTCAAAGTATCAGAACTGCTAATGATAAAAAATACACCACTTATGAACAAAAGGAATAGGATGGTAAAAAATTTTGCCGAGTTATTTTTACTCCTTGCTAGTAAACTGATTATATAACCCAGTACCATGGAAATTAATAGTACAATGGCCAAGTAATTCTTAACAGTAAATAGTAAGTAAAACACCAATAGTAATAAGATTGGATCTATGGCCCTGAATTTTCCTTTAATGAAGATTATATAGATATAAAACACTATTAAACCCAGTGCCCCCATACATACAGATTCTTTCATCAGACCGCTACCCCAAAACCAGATGGAAGGCAGATATAAGATTGAAAGAGCAAGGAGTTTTTCTCCTTTTATTTGTGTTATCTCATTAAAAACTGAAAATAACTTCCAGCAACCTAGAAACGAAAATAGACCAAAGAAAGAAGAGACCACCATATAACTGTTGAAAGAAATGTAAGAAAGAATTGCAGAGATCTTCATGATAATAAGATTAGACCCAATATCCATACCAGGCGGAATATTTATATCGGAGTCGCCTATTGTACCATAGGTTTTCAGGAAAGCATCAGGGGAAGTAAAAAAAACTCTAAAAGGATTGCCTGTCAGTCCTATAATATTTCTTATGGTCGTGCTACCCTGGAAAAAAACAAACGAATCACCATACCCATAATAAAATCTGATCACCATGCAATAGATAAAACTCCCCGCCATGTGCAGAATAAAAGCGGTAATGAAAAGTCTTTTCAATCCGGGATGATCAAACTTTTTTGATTTTAGAGTTATTAGAAAATAAAATAAGGATATATAAAGAAGCAGTAAAAAGTAATCGTATATTTCGATGTATTCCATCCTGCAAAATGCTAGTATCTTCAGTAGTGAGAGTAAGTGGGTGAAAAATAGTGTAAATTCATTTTATAGTATCTTTTCCACATTTATTATCATTTGTTATGCAATATAAACAATAGTTTTTGCAGAAATATGGTAAATACCTTTGCCCCAAAGCTCAACTACCGGTCCGATGCTGTATTTTTATGCTGTAAGTGAAAAATGCTATGAATATCAAATTGGTAAATCCTTTTAACGGACATCCTCTTATTTTGGCTACAGGAGGATTGATGGAAGGAGGTAATGTGGTATTTCCTAAAATAAATGGAGCCATTAGAATAGTAAAAGATGACAATTATTCTCAAAATTTCGGATTTCAATGGAACAAATTTGCAGGAACACAACTAGACAGAAACAGCAATCTGAAAATTTCCAGGTTACGTTTTTTTGCTGAAACCAATTGGAATAAAGAGGACCTTAAGGGAGCGACTGTACTTGAAGTTGGGTCTGGAGCTGGTAGATTCACACAGATCATACTAGATTATACCAAGGCTGAACTTTACAGTGTGGATTACTCAAATGCAGTGGAAGCAAATTATCAGAATAATGGACCTAATGACCGGCTCTTCCTTTTTCAGGCTAGTGTTTATGAAATGCCCTTTGCCAAGTCACAATTTGATAAAGTGGTGTGTTTAGGTGTGCTGCAACATACGCCAAATGTGGAGAAGACCGTTCAGACCTTGATTGAAATGGCAAAACCCGGAGCGGAGGTATTAGTGGATTTTTATCCCATCAACGGGTGGTGGACAAGATTTCATGCCAAATACCTGCTCCGGCCCTACAGTAAAAAGATGAGCCACGAAAAACTATGTAAAAAGATCGATCATAATATGGACCGGTTGATTAGTGCCTACCGTTTTTTTTCAAAAATAGGACTGGGAAAGGTAGTGAATCGTTTCCTGCCCATATGTGATATCGACGGCACCCTCCCCAAAGACCTGCCCTATGCACAATTGCGGGAATTGTGTGTACTGGACACCTTTGATATGTATTCGCCCCAGTTTGATCAGCCACAAAAAATAAAAACTGTTGTTAAATGGTTCGAAAAATATGGCATGAAGGATGTTTGGGGCGGTTTTATTCATTACGAGAACTGCAAGGCTGCTGTCGTAAAAGGCATTAAACAATAAACCAAAACACTTGGACAGTCCTTCATGAACCTGGCCAAATCATTCAGTATCTATACTGCCGCTTCCTTTGTTAATAAAGGGATGATGGCCATTCTAGCCTTTTTCTTATCCAATTATATTATACCCGCGGAGAACGGTATCCTTAGCCTCTATAGCGTATTCGTGCTTTTTATCCTGCCTTTTATAATACTGGGAATGCCCACTTCCCTGATCCTTGAACATAGCAAACTGGACAATGAATCCTATAAACTCTATTTTAATTCCTCTCTGGTACTATCCACTTTTTCGTTTTTGATATTATTGTTGCTTTTTTTGTTTGCCGGAAATTTTATCTCGGGCTTGCTGCTGGTCCCCTTCAGATTTTTGCTGATGGGTATGTTCTATGCTTACTTTAATCTATTCCAGGAAAATATATTGGCCTATCTGCGTACGCTTGACCGGCCATATCATTTTCTGATCATCTCTGCAGTCAAAGACCTGCTGGAAATAACCCTTGTAGTGATACTGGTGATCCAGATGGGCAAGGGTGCATCCGGAAGGATAACAGCGGGCCTGTTCACGGGAGCGGCAATCTTTTTATTCGGGGTTGTCTTCTTTTTTAAGAACGGTTTAATCCATTCCCGGGTCAGTAAAAAATTCATGCGGGAAGAACTGCGTTTTGGGATCTCCCAGGTCTTTTTCCAGTTCAATGTCTTTATCCTAAATGCTTCCGATAAATACTTGATCAATTATTTCGATCCGCACAATAAATCAGGACTGGGTATCTATTTTATGGCCAACCAGTTTGCCTTTATCATCAACGTGTTGGTGAGTGCTTTTTTCTTTTCGTACCAGCCCGTACTGTACGGACACCTTGCTAATTTAACGGAAGCCAACAAGCTAAAGCTGCTGAAGATAAAATATATCTTTGCTGGCTTCTTATTGGCATGTACCATACTGCTATGTGTATTAATCCCTTATGTTTACCAACTATTCATCAATAAAAGATATCATCCGGGAATACCTTATGTGGCCTGGCTGGCTTTTGGTTATTTTTTCTGGGGGCTTTATGCCGTGCTGCTGGGCTTCCTGTATTTCCATAAAAAAAACAGGGTGGTCATTATATTTTCCGTGTTCAGTACTGCGTTGTGCATCATGCTGAATTATATTTTTATTAAAAACTATGGGGTAATGGGTGCGTCCTATGCCAATTTTATCATGTATGCCCTGCTTTTTATCAGTTTGTTTATAACAGTGAACCGTGTTTGTAAACTCCAGTTGCCCTGGCTACAGTTTGGTAAAATATTTGTCAGAGCGAAATAATGAATCAAACTAGTTGAATTATTCTCACTTTGATTTGATAATATTGTAATGGAAAACCAGTATCAGGAAATATGTCAATGAATAATATCTGCAGCCCGGTTTCGGGAAATGCCAATACTACCCTTACGGATATATTTTTAAGCAGGGATATCATTAAACTATATCAAAACCAGCTGGGTATTGATGTAAGCAGATATTTTACTGGAAAGGAAAGTTTTTCCCTTTACCGCTGCAACGATACCGGTTATAGGTTTTATTATCCGCGCGGTATGGATGGGGATGGGGAATTTTATGCCTGCCTGCAAAAAAGTCTGGGTGATGATTATTACCACGAATGGAAATTTGAATACCAGCTGGCTCTGGAACTATTGCAACCCTTTGATAAAGTACTAGATATCGGTTGCGGCATCGGTAAATTTTTAAGACGGGCAAAAGACAGAGCGGCAGAAGTGGTGGGACTGGAATTGAATGAACAGGCTGTGAACTATTGTAAGCAGAACGGTCTGACAGTATACAATGAGCTGATAGAAGAGCATGCGAAAAAAAAAGAGAGCTATTATGATGTGGTTTGCTTTTTTCAGGTGCTGGAACATATCAATGACGTTCGTCCATTTCTCGAAAATGCCCTGAAAGTACTTAAACGAAACGGGAAACTGGTCATTGGAGTTCCTAATAATGAGCCTTATTTCTGGGGCTATGATAAATACTGTACACTCAATCTCCCCCCGCATCATATGGGTTTATGGAACAGGGACGTGTTTGTTAAAACTGCACCCTTATTCCATTTACGCATGCTGGATACAGTTTATGATATAAAAGGCAGCATCCGAATTGAAGCCTACTTGCGCGCAAAATTTATGGCACTTATCAAAACACCTGCAGGAAAGCATAGCCTTGGCGAAAAGATTAAAATACTGGCCATGGGGCTGATCACCGTACCCTTGACCATTTATAAGAAATTCACCAAAGGGTTACATGGTTCGCATATTGCGGTGGTTTTTGAAAAATTATAAGATCCAATCAGTTAACAAGCATGAAAAAAAAGCTCATCCATTTTATTTTCAACCTGGGCCGGGGAGGCGCGGAAACCATGATGGTTAGGGTGATCAAAGAACTTGATGAATACGAACATGTTATCGTCACCCTTTTTCCGCATAATCATTTTGGCGAAGAATTGAAATGCGATAAACTGGTCTGTCTGAACATGGGGTCATTGCTGGGCATACCCTTGGCTATTTTAAAATTCAGGAAACTGGTACAAAATGAAAAACCGGATATTGTACATACCCACCTTTTTTGGCCAACATTCATTGCAAGGTTGGCAGTTCCCAAAAAATATCCGCTTATAACCACTATACATGCTTTTATTGCCACTTCGGTTGAATACAAACACTGGTATATCCGTTTACTTGATAAACTTTCATATCATTTCCGAAATAATATCATCATTGTCGTTGCAAATGGGGCACTTGTGGAATATTTTTCATTTTTAAGAATTAAGCCATATCAAGCCTATGTGCTTTACACTTTTGTCGATTTGAAACGGTTTAACCTAGCTAAAAGTAAGCCAAGGGAACCCTCACCTGTTTTTCGGGTTATCACTATTGGGGCATTAAGGTTGCAAAAGAATCAAATTTTCCTTATTGATTCATTTTCCAAACTGGAAAAATATGATATTGAACTGCATATATATGGAGTGGGAAATATGATGCAGCTATTGCAGGACAGAATCAACTATACAGGGGCCAAAGTTGTTTTGAAAGGCGAAGTGGGAAATTTGGAAGAGATCATTCCCACTTATGATCTTTATGTCATGGCTTCTTCTTTTGAAGGCTTTTCTTTAAGTGTCCTGGAAGCCATGGCAATGGGAATGCCTTTGTTATTGAGTGATATTCCTTCTTTCAGGGAACAGTGTGATGGGATCGCTGATTTTTTTTCATTAGACGGCAATAACGATTTCATACAGAAATTAATTATACTTTCCCGGTTAGGGATTGATGCTTTGAAAAACATGGGAGAAAAGGGTAGATTACGGGTCATTGCTAATTTTACACTGGCGCAACATATTACAGGGCTAAGGAAGATTTATACCGATGCATTAGCTGGAACCTGTTAAGTAATTTATTTCAAGGGGAAAAATGTACTAAATATTGATTTAGTATTGTTCATTTTATAAGACATACTAATGACCTTTTATGATCCATAAATTTTAATGATTGAACCATTTAGACATAAATTTAAATTAAATTAATTCACAGTTTTAAATATGTGTGGCATAACCGGTTTTGTTGATTATCAAAAGAAAACAGGAAAGGATGTCCTTGAAAAAATGAACCGTATCATGGCTCACCGTGGCCCTGATGGGGAAGGCTATGCCATGTTTAATGCCCTGGATGTAACATTGGGACTTGGCCACCGCCGCCTAAGCATTATTGACCTTTCAGATGGCGGCAAACAGCCAAAAAGCTTTCAGTCACTCCATATCATTTTCAACGGCGAGCTATATAACTATGCTGAAATCAAAAAACAGCTGGAAGAGAAGGGGCATGAATTTAAGAGTCATAGTGATACTGAAGTCATATTACATGCTTACGCTGAGTGGGGTTGTGATGCCCTCAAATATTTCATTGGTATGTTTGCTATCGTAATCTATGATGAAGCCAGACAGCAGTTATTCGCCTGCAGGGACAGAGCTGGCGTCAAGCCATTTTTTTATTATTGGAAAAATGGATTGTTTTTGTTCGCTTCGGAATTAAAATCTTTGATGCAACACCCATATTTCGAAAAAGAAATTGACCTCGATGCAGCCGCAGCATATATGCAATATGGCTACGTTCCGACACCTCACTGTATTTTCAAAGACACTTTTAAATTGAAACCAGGCCACTATATGATATTCGATGTTGAAGGTAAAAGTATTTCGATAAGACAATACTGGAATGTATATGATGCATATAATAAACCGGCATTAAAAATCTCACTTCCAGACGCCATAACTGAGACCGAAACTATATTGACAAAAGCCTTTCAATATCGCATGGTAAGTGATGTGTCGGTTGGTGTTTTTTTAAGCGGTGGGTACGACAGCAGTTGCGTAACCGCACTGTTACAAAAGAATAATACTGAAAAAATAAAAACCTTCACTATTGGTGTTCCGGACGTAGGGTTAAATGAAGCACCTTTTGCAAAAATGATTGCAGCACACCTTGGGACAGAACATACAGAATATTATTGTACACAGAAAGAGGCACTTGAAATCATACCGCACCTCCCCTTTTTTTATGATGAGCCTTTTGCTGACAGTAGCGCTATCCCGACTATCTTGGTCAGTAAGATTGCAAGTGAAAATGTTTCCGTTGCCTTGTCAGCTGATGCGGGGGATGAAATATTTGCGGGGTATAATCGATATGATTATATGATGAAATATGGTAAGAAAATCAGGAATATTCCTGGTTTCATGCTAAAAGGGGCTGCTGCCATAATGGATCTTATCCCCGCCGGATCCATCCCAGTTATGAATAAGAGATACTTATTTCACAGCCGATATGAGAAAATAAAGACACTTTTTCAAAACCCATCGGAACAAAATCTTTTATTCAGTCTTTCACAACAAATGAATAATAAGGATATCGCTAATCTGTTTAAAAGTAATATTTCGAAAATATATACGGCATTCGATAGCCAGGAATTAGCTTTTCCCAATTATTCAACCCTGGCTTATATGATGGCAATTGATTACCAAACTTATTTACTGGATGATATCCTGCAAAAAGTTGACCGGGCTACCATGAGTGTTAGCCTCGAGGGACGCGAACCATTCCTTGATCAACATGTGATTGAATGGTCCGCACAGTTACCTATGGGATACAAGTATAATAATGGCAATAAAAAATTCATTATTAAAGAGATCGTTCATAAATATATACCTCATAATATGATGGACCGACCAAAAATGGGATTTGGCATTCCAATTGCTGACTGGTTGCAAGATGATTTGAAAAACTTTGTTGACCAGTATTTTGATGAAGGCTTTATTTTAAAGCAGGGTATATTTAATAATCATGAAATACAACGAATCAAAAGATCTTTTTACCAGGGAAGGGTTGAACGCGCAGAAAAGATCTGGTATCTGTTAATGTTTCAGATGTGGTATGACAAATGGATGAACAATAATTAATTTATGAATGTTCTCAAAAAGAAAATACTTTTCATTTCATATGACGGGATGACCGACCCTCTAGGACAAAGTCAAGTGATTCCCTATATGCAGGGTCTGAGCCACCTTGGATTTGAGATATATTTATTGAGTTGTGAGAAGCGATCGGCTATTCTTTCAAGTCAGCTTTTGGTTGAACAAATGTTGCTTGGTTATAATATCCATTGGATTCGATTGAAATATACTAAAAACCCACCTGTAATCTCAACACTTCTTGATATCTTAAGATTGAAAAGAAAAGCTAAGCGAATTCACCTTAAATATCATATAGATTTGGTGCATACCCGACCAGGTGTGCCGGCACTGGTTGGTTTGTGGATGAAGAAAAAAATGAATGTATTATTCTTAAACGATATCAGGGAATTTTATGCCGATAGCCGCGTGGAAGGTGGGATGTGGAATATCCATAATCCCATATACAAGGGAGTTTATTGGTTCTTTAAAAGAAAAGAAACGGAACAACTGAAAAAAAGCGATGGGATAGTCTGCCTTACTTATGCAGCACAAGAAATAATTTCAAAATGGCCGGCATTTAATAGAAACATCCCTATAGAAGTGATCCCTTGCAGTGTAGATTTGGCATTATTCAATCCTTCAAACATTAACCATGTAGAAAGGGAGGCAGTAAAAAATGAATTACATATTAAGGGTGGTGAACTCATTATAAGTTATCTGGGTTCAATTGGTGGGTGGTATCTGACCGATGAAATGATGCAACTTTGTAAAGAAATATATGACTTAAAGCCAGAGATAAAATTCCTTTTTATTTCTCCGCATAGGCATGAATTCATCATTGAAGCTGCATCAAAATATGGCGTTCCACCCGCTAATATCATTACCAAAAAGGCAAACAGACTGCAAGTTCCTTTACTTCTTTCTTTAAGTTATTTTTCAATTTTCTTCATAAAACCTTGTTATTCCAAACAATCTTCTTCCCCAACAAAACACGGTGAGATCATGGCCATGGGTATACCTTTAATAACCAATAGCGGGATAGGAGACGTGGAGAAAGTTGTAAAAAAATATGACTCAGGTTTGGTTTTGAACGCGTTTAATAAAAAAGAATATAGATTTATTGCCCAAAAAGTTATTTCCGGGTATCAGTATGACAAAATACGGATAATGCAGGGCGCCAGGGAATTTTATTCATTGGATACTGCCATTGAGAAATATCAAAATATTTACAACAGTATTCTTAACAAATAATCTTTTGAGTTATTATACTTACTTTATTCTATTCTTATTGTGGTCCGGAAATGTGTTGAAATAAAAGTTTTTAACTTTCAAGTTTGGCCCTATTATATTGATGTATATTATGATTGCACCCAGTGAACTCGAAAAGGGTTAAAGAAATTAACAGAATTCAATGATACAAGGAAAGATTTCAGTTTCGGAAAGAGAAAGCTGATCTTATTTCTACATATAAAAGACTTTTTTAATTATATACGAGAGTCCTCTTATTTCAAAATAGCTTACTTCGTATTAACTAAGATTAATGTTCGGTTTAGGGAGTAACCACCTGTGGTAATTTTCGTAGATGGTGGCTCCCAGTACCCTCGCAGACCCTGACTGACCCTTTTTAGACCATTTCTACAACATAGAAAGATCAGAAATGCATTAAATATTTATTAATATGTTGTGCTGTCAGATATTGAAACTCAAAAAATGAAGCAGCGTTCAACATACCGACATTGTTGTAAATTGCTTTTTTATCAGTTGATTTCATTTGTGATCGGGTCTAAACATAATCAGAAATCGAATTATATCAAAAAAATAATTTATAACAAGACAACCAGTTAATAAATAATCTTGTCATAAGATCTCTAATTTTAATTATTTTAAATTTACAATATGCATAAAAAGTATCTGATCATTGGATCGGGTTTTTCCGGCGCAGTATTAGCGAATCAGCTTGCATCAAAATCATCTTGTTCTATCGATATCTGGGACGAAAGGGACCATATTGGTGGGAATTGTCATACAAAACGGGATGGATTAACTGGTATCATGGTACACGAGTATGGTCCCCATATTTTTCATACCGATAAAAAGGAGATATGGGATTTTGTCAACAGTTTTGTTGAATTCCGACCCTATGTTCACCGGGTTAAGGCTATGAGTAACGGTAAAGTTTATTCTCTTCCTGTCAACTTGCATACAATTAATCAATTGTTCAATAGAACTTTTACACCAAGTGAAGCCAAAAAATACCTTGCAATATTGGCAGACAGATCCATTTCAAATCCTAAGAATTTTGAAGAACAGGCACTTCATTTTATTGGTAAGGAACTATATTATGCTTTTTTTTACGGCTATACAAAAAAGCAATGGGGATGTGAACCTGCTGAATTGCCTGCTTCTGTCCTTAAAAGAATCCCGGTAAGATTCAATTATGATGATAATTACCATAATAGTTTATACACTGGAATTCCCGTAGAAGGATATTCTTATCTGATTCAGAAATTAATAGACTTGCCAAATATTACAGTGATATTGAATAAAAGATTTGAACCACTAAGTGATATTTCTTTCTATGACCATGTTTTTTATACCGGTCCTATTGATGTATGGTTCAATAATAAATATGGCAAACTGGGCTACCGTACAGTGGCATTTGAGACCATGTATTTAGACGGGGATTTCCAGGGAACTGCGCAAATGAACTATTGCGACGAGGATATCCCCTTTACCCGAATCACTGAGCATAAACATTTTGCAAACTGGGAGAATCATGATAAGACCATTTACTTCAAAGAATACAGTAAAGAAACTGGTCCGTCTGATATTCCTTTTTACCCAAAACGCTTATCAAAGGATAAACAAACCTTATTGCAATACCGTAGAGAGGCCGAAACCCTTCGGAAAGTTTCATTCCTTGGCAGGCTGGCCACTTACCGGTATTTGGATATGCATCAAGTGATTGGTGAAGCGCTTAATTTTTCTGAAACTTTTCTTATTTCATTGGCTAATAAGCAAAAGCCACCTGTCTTTCCTAATACAGAAGTATAGAATCTTATATTTGCAGCTAAAAATCACTTGGAGCTTCCGATTTGCAAAATGAATTCGATATCATCCTATTTCTTTTTGCGTAATTGTTATAACAAATAAATGAAAAACGGAAACTTTGTCATATCCCTTGATTTTGAGATATATTGGGGAGTAAGGGATGTATTAGAACTTGACCAATATCGGAACCATCTACTGGGTGTTCGTAAAGTGATTCCCGGCCTACTGAGTCTTTTTGAGAAATATGATATCAATGCAACCTTCGCTACTGTAGGATTATTATTTTTCAATGATAAGGAAGAAATGATTCAAGGGTTGCCGGGTAGAAAACCTAAATATAAGGATCCTCATATTTCTCCATATGAAGGGCACTTTGAGCAAGTGGGAAATAATGAAACTGAAGACCCGTATCACTATGCACCTTCCCTGATTAAGAAGATAAATGATGCCGGCCAGGAGGTGGGATGTCAGACCTTTTCCCATTATTACTGCCTAGAAAAGGGACAAACTATTGAAGACTTCCGGGATGATATAAGAGCTGCAAAACGAATTGCAGAGAAACGGGGTATTACAGTACAAAGTTTTGTATTCCCCCGTAATCAATATAACGAAGCCTATCTGCAAGTTTGCAAAGAGGAGGGTATTAATTCTTTTAGGGGGAATGAGATATCCTGGCTTTACAAAGCAAAAGATACGAACAGCGAAACGATTTTACGTAGGGCTGTCCGTCTGTTAGATGGTTACTTAAATCTCAGTGGTCATCATTGTTCCGAAGCCGGGTACATTGAATATATTGGGCTTTGAAACATACCAGCCAGCCGTTTTTTGCGGCCTATTTCCAAAAAAGTGGCTTTTTTAGACTGGTTTAGGCTTAACAGAATTAAAAAAAGTATGACATATGCTGCCAGGCATAGTCTGACCTATCACCTCTGGTGGCACCCCCATAATTTTGGTATTAACCTTGAAGAAAATCTTGCTTTTCTGGAAAAGATATTAAAGCACTATCAGAAACTATCTGAAGAGTACGCTTTTCGCAGTGTAAGCATGAATCAACTGGCAGCTTTATTAAAGCCAGAAAAATGACCGAACCAAGAATTGTCATACTGGCAGGAAGGGGTATTTCAACAAACATTCTTTTTAACTCAATTAAAGAAGAATTTGCAATAAAAGCAATTATACTTGAAGAGGGTGTGAGTAAAAAGATGTTATTGCAAAGAAGGCTAAGAAAGCTTGGATTATTTAAGGTATTAGGACAAATAATGTTTCAACTTATCATAGTAAAGATTCTCAATATTCTTTCCGCAAAACGAAAACGTCAAATACTTCATAGTTATAATCTGCAAAACGACCCATTACCTGAAAAACTAGTTATTCCCGTAAAATCGGTCAATGACGTGAATTGTTTACTGGCTTTGAAAAAGCTAGATCCTTCACTTGTCATTGTAAATGGGACAAGGATTATTTCCAAACATATCTTGATAAGCATTCCTGCAAAATTCATCAATATGCATGCAGGCATCACACCGATGTACAGAGGAGTGCATGGTGCTTACTGGGCCCTTGCAAATAATGATTCAAAGCATTGTGGCGTTACCATCCACCTTGTTGATGAAGGTATCGATACGGGAGCAATAATAGCGCAGCTTTTAATACAAGTCAGGCAGGAAGATAATTTTGTTACTTATCCACTTTTACAGTTAGCGGAAGGCATGCCACTAATGAAAACTGCAATTAGGGATACTATACAAGACCAATTGATTACTTACAAATGCCCAGGCGAAAGCAGGCTTTGGTTTCATCCCGGGTTATTTCAATATCTGTATTACAGGGTAGTTAAAAAAATTAAATAATATCTTCTTTCCCTTATTGGTGTGGTAATTGCTATTTTTTCCAAATAAAGTCCTGAAAATCAGCTACAAATATTTTTAATAAGTTGCAATAATCATCCTTCCTGACCGTTATATAAGCGTCCAATTATTCTAATTTAAACCAAATACCATACTATGGAGAAGGTAATTGCTGTGGTTGTGACTTACAACCGTCAGACCCTGCTTTCGGAATGCGTAAATGCTTTACGCCTGCAAACCCGCCCGCTAGATGCTATTTTGATTATTAACAATGGAAGTACAGACAATACAGAGCAATGGCTAACCCAACAAACTGACCTAATATTTATAACTCAAAGCAATACCGGTTCAGGCGGTGGTTTCAGTTCAGGCATCAATTGGGCTTACCAGGAAGGGTTTTCTTGGATATGGTGTATGGATGATGATGGATATCCGAAAGAAGATGCATTGCAGAACCTACTTGAAAGCGATGATGGGAATATGCGGCTTTTGAATTGTGCAGTCATTGATAAAGAGGACAAAAAATCCTTCGTATGGAAAACGCTAAACTATAGATCTTTGGAAGAAGTTGAAGGAGAAATTATTGAAGGTATTGGTCATCCTTTTAACGGCACCTTACTACACAGAAGAATTATTGAAAGGGTTGGTGTTCCAAAGCTAAAATATTTCTTGTGGGGTGATGAAACAGAATATTATTATCGTATTGTCAAGAGGAATAATATCCCGGTTCGCACCATTCCCACAAGTATTCATTATCATCCTTCTACTGCCTTTTCATTAAAAAAAGACTGGGATTATAAATCAGCATGGAAAATGTATTTTTACGTTCGAAATAGATTCCATATACACCGGGCGAAATTCAATATTAAAATAATTGCAATTATCAATTATTGCTGTTTCCTTGTAGCTTTTGCCAGTATAGTTTTGATATATCAAAAGACCAACCGATTAAAAAAACTGGGATTCATTATGTGGCCTGCAACTGATGCATTTACCAATAACTTTCAAGCAACACCAAAAACAGTACTTACAAAACTTAACAACCAATCTTACTTGTTTTTAAACAAAACAATAAATGACTATCTAAAAACTATTTTGTCAGGCATATTAAGTCCATTTATTCCCCAGCGCAATCAAAAAGCTGCCAATGCATGAATGAAATAGCTTATAAAAAAATATTACCCCTCTGAAAACACTCAGTCTGCCCCACCGGCGGGCTGTTTTTTTATTTTACCGTACAGATTCAGTGCTAGAATCATTGCAACGAGGTAGAATGGCATGCAGGGGATCTTATACCTGCACAGTGTCCCAAAGTTTGGAGTAGTGGCTCCTACGAATAAAGCAAATAACAGCGAGAAGGAAATGCAGTAAAAAATAGCGGGATCTCTGAATGCCTTAAAAAATTTACCTAAACCTAATGTCCATAATACTTTTAAGGTAAAAAGCATAATGGCAAAGCTTTCTAATGATGATAGAAGTGTGGAGAGTTTCCTGGATTCCCATATGTAAGGACGATATAACGTGGCCACCACAGCTGCAGGTGCCATTTTAAGAAGGCTGGTGACCGATCCATCAAATTCTACGCCCAATGAGAAATTTGATTCAGCCCAACTATCTTGATCAGCATAGTTCTTTTGATAAGTTTGTATGGTCTTTGTAAAACCTTCACCCGCATATTTTGAAACCGAAGATTGCAATGACTTCATGATCTGGGTAAATCCCAAAATGATGCCTATCATTAAGGAAAGTCCGATGGAGAGCCTAAAAAAAATGTTTTTTACCAGATTAACATTTTTAAGTATTAGGAATAATAATAGAAAAGGTGCATAGGAGACAAGAATATACGATTTCAGAAGTATCAGTACATACGCGGAAAACACAATAATAATGGCATCTTTTATGAAATCTTTTTTTATATAAACTGCCTGATAGAGCCCATATGTCAGCCACCCCATGGCACCTGTGCATAGGGGATCCTTTAATATACCTGAACTCCAGAATACAAACGTAGGTAAATATAGAATTGCATAAGCCAGTTGTTTGTGTAAATGTGGATATTGTTCATAAAAGAACCGGTAAAGCCTCCAAACACCTGAATAGGATATCATTGAAAAGAACAGGCAGGTTATTAGGTATTTACCAAAAGTGAAAAATGATAAGACAGCTACTACACGAACAATCATGAAATTATTGGGATCACGGCAATATCCTAAATTCCATGTGTCAGCTAATAACCCGCTTTGGTTATATTCTTCACCCGAACCCGTAAGCCAATGTAGATTTGATAAACTTCTAAATATGAGATGATAAATATTTGCACCTTCTACATGGTACAATACATAAGAATCACCAGGTGATAAACTGAAGTTGAAATAAGCAAAAGGGATAACCATTAACGCTTTGATCCAAAATCCCCTTTTGTGATAGATTTTTAATACCGGATCTTCAATTCTTTTGCGCCTAGCACTAAAAAAAAAATAGAATAAAAGCAGATAAACCGGATAAAATAAGATTTCAAAAATTCCCATTGGATGATTTTATAATAAGGTTTTCTGCATTTCTGGGATAATTCTAGGCAATTTAACACTTTCAGCACTCAAATTTATCTTAAATTCTAATTTGGCTTTCAATAATTTGAACTTATTTTTGACTAAGCAAAAAGAAAAATAATCTTTTTCATCATTAATTTGTTTACTTGTTTGATCCAGTAATCAATAAAAAACTTGTTCGTATCACAACAGTGCCCATGGCACTAAGGTATTTACTGCCCGGGCAGATGCGATTTATGAAAAACAATGGGTTTGATGTTCTGATGATAAGTGCTGATGGGAAAGAACGTGCTGAAGTTATCAAAAACGAAGACTGCAGGCATATCGTTGTACCAATGACGAGGAGAATTACTCCATTGCAAGACCTTTATTGTCTTTTTCAACTTATACGCATATTCAGACAGGAAAGGCCAGACATTGTTCATACCCATACCCCTAAAGCTGGGTTATTGGGAATGCTGGCTGCCAGATTTTGTAAGGTTAAGATCAGGATCCACACCATTGCTGGCCTTCCGATGATGGTAGAAAAGGGATTCAAATACCATTTATTGAAATTCATTGAAAAGCTAACAGCCGCATCTGCAAACCATGTATGGCCAAACAGCAATTCACTCCTGAAATATATCTATAGTCACCATCTGGCAGATCCTAAAAAACTCAAAGTGATTGGCAAGGGTTCAACGAATGGTATTGATATATATCATTTCGACAGATCAGGCTTGAACAATAAACTGATCAAAGATGCCCAGAAAGCCTTGCATTATTCTTCCGTTAATCAATACCTACTCTTTATCGGTCGACTTGTAACTGACAAAGGAATTGTTGAACTGGTAAATGCTTTTAGGACAATGCAGCAAACATACCATTTGCTTAGACTTATTTTGGTGGGAAATTTCGAAGATACCCTGGACCCCTTACCAGCAGCGACGATCATGGAAATTGAGTCCAATCCAGCTATAATTCACATTAACTGGACAGATGATGTTGAATATTATATGTTCCTTGCCGATCTTTTTATTTTTCCATCTCACCGAGAAGGATTTCCTAATGTATTGTTACAGGCGGGGGCAATGGGATTACCGGTAATATGCAGTCGTATTGCGGGAAATGTTGATATTGTAACGGAAAACGAAACCGGGTCACTATTTGACTGTGGTAATGAGCAGCAGATGCGGAGTGTAATTGAACGGGCCATTGCGGAACCCCAATTAACTAAAGATCGAGCCGTTCGACTTAGGCAGCTGGTAATTTCTGAATTTCGACGTGAAAATACCTGGAAGAAATTGTTTGAAGCTTATAAAGCGTTGCTAAATTAGATAAATATTTTAACCAAATGATCTTAATCGGATACTCCGGGCATGCTTATGTTGTTTATGGGATATTTAAGGTTGCTGGAATATCTGTGACTGGCTATTGTGATAAAATAGAAAAAGCATTTAATCCTTTTCAACTTCAATATTTTGGATCGGATGAATCAAAATCTGCACAACAAGTCCTCCAACAGCAGGGATGCTTTATTGCAATAGGCGATAATGAAATTCGCAGCAAAAGTTACAATATGCTTTCGTCAAAAAATATACACATAAAAAATGCCATTCATCCCTCATCAAATATTGATTATTCTGCTGAAATTGCAGAACAGTCTGTCATGATAGCGGCCGGTGTTAACATCAATCCCCTTGCTAAAATTGGTACAGGTGTAATCTGCAACACTGGCTGCATTATTGAGCATGAAAATATTATTAATAATTTTGCTCATATTGGCCCTGGTGCTGTGCTTTGTGGTAATGTGGCCATTGGCGAGAAAACCTTTATAGGTGCCAATGCGGTGGTAAAACAGGGTGTAACTATTGGGAAGGGTGTCATCATAGGCGCAGGTGCTGTAGTTCTGAAAAATGTACCTGACTATGCTATGGTCATCGGTAATCCGGGAAAGCCGTATTAATTCCGTAAGTTGGCATCAGATTTATTAAAACATAAATAAAGAAATATGAAAATTTTGGTAACCGGTGGAGCAGGATATATTGGGTCGGTCTTGGTCCGTCAGTTATTGAATAAAGGGTATGAAGTCAGGGTTTTGGATTCACTGAAATTTGGAGGTGAGCCATTGTATGATGTCTTGTTAAATCAGCATTTTGAATTTTTTAAAGGTAACATAAATGATCCATCTTCAGTTTCCCTAGCCTTAGAGGGTATAACCGGCATTGCTCACCTCGCAGCAGTAGTTGGTGATCCGGCATGTAAAAAATTCAGCGAAGAAGCATATGCAACGAACTGGAACGGAAGTGTTGCCTTGTTTGAAGCCGCAGAAAAAGCAGGGGTAAAACGTTTTGTTTTTGCTAGTACTTGTAGTAATTATGGTAAAATGTCTGATCCGGACTCTTTTGTTGAAGAGACTTCTCCACTTTATCCGGTTTCATTATATGCAGAATTGAAAGTTAAATTTGAAAAATACTTACATGAAGAACGAAGAGATACTGATATGTGCAGTACAATCCTTCGTTTTAGTACGGTATATGGCTTTTCTCCACGTATCAGGTTTGATCTTACCGTAAATGAATTTACACGTAATGCTGTTGTGTATGGTGAACAGGAAATATGGGGGCAGCAGTTCTGGCGCCCATATTGCCATGTGGATGACCTAGCAAGATCGATAGTCCTGGTCCTGGAAAGTCCTGAAGAAATGGTTAGGTCAAATGTTTATAATGTAGGAAGCACCGAGGAAAATTATACTAAGGGAATGATCATAGAAGAAGTTTGCAAGGTGGTGCCAAAAGTAAGAGTTCATTTTGTTGAAAGTTTAGAAGATCCCAGGGATTACCGGGTAAATTTTGATAAAATACATGCTCAATTGGGTTTTACAATAACCAAAAAAGTTCCTCATGGTATTAGAGAAATATATTCTTTGTTAAAAACTGGTATTATTACTGATCCCTTTGGTCAAAAATTCAAGAATATTTAATGTTTAATTCAATCACGCAATCCGAACTAATATGTAAAATTGGCAGATCTTTTTTTGCTCAATTGCAGGAGTTATTCGGATTCTTTATTTATAATTCATTTAACAGATGTTACTTCTAAGTGGCCCAAATATAGCTGGAAATGAATGGAAATACATAAAGGATTGTCTGAATACTGGATGGGTAAGCAGTGTAGGTACTTATGTGGATCAGTTTGAAAAGATGACCGCAGCTTTTACAAGGACCCGTTTTGGAGTTGCCACAAGCAGCGGGACAACCGCTTTGCATACTTGCCTGGTGATGCTTGGTGTAAACAGTTTTGACTATGTAATTACATCTAATATAACTTTTATTGCTACATGCAATTCCATCCGATATACCGGTGCAGAGCCAATACTAATTGATACTGACCCGCAAACCTGGCAAATGGATCTGGACCTATTGGAAGAATTTTTGAGCAAAGATACAGAGCAACGTAATGGTGTTTGTCATTGCAAAAACGATGGAAGAAGAATTCCAGTAATTATGCCTGTTCATGTTTTAGGTAATATGTGCGACATGGAAAGATTGATGATGTTGGCCCAAAAGCATAAACTGATTGTGGTTGAAGATAGCACTGAGGCTCTAGGCTCATATTATAATGATAAACATGCAGGGAGCTTTGGCCTATTAGGAACTTTCAGCTACAATGGTAATAAAATTATTACAACTGGAGGGGGTGGAATGATTGTAACGGATGATGAGCAATTGGCAAAAAGAGCAAAGCATTTGACAACACAGGCAAAAAGTGATTCTTTTGAATACGTTCATGATGAAATAGGGTATAATTACCGGCTCGTAAATATTTCAGCAGCCATGGGAGTTGCACAAATGGAATTATTACATGGTTTCATTATACGAAAACATGAGATTATCACATTGTATAAAAGTGAATTGGAAGGTGTTGGGGACATTAGTTTCCAAAAAATAACTCCTGGTGTTAGGCCCAACTGGTGGCTACCAACTATACTTACAGTGAAACAAAAGGCCTTGCTAGAGTTATTAAACAGTAATCGCATGCAAAGTCGTCCTTTTTGGGTACCTATGAATCAATTAAAAATGTTCAGTGGCAATAAATTTTATCATAAAAGGAATTGTTCAGATTATGTATACCGGCATTGTTTAAGTATCCCCTGTTCTACGAATATCACCAACAGCCAAATAAAATCTGTTTGTGATAAGATTAAAGAATTATACTGATTACTATTCTTTATAACAGTACAGCAAAGTTTGGTGAATTTAGATATATCGTCTATTTGGCGCCACAAGAAACCAGTCGGGAAAATGTATAAAATTGTCAAACGAATAACTGATATCTTAATTGCAGGTATTGCTCTTGTCATTCTTTCACCTGTACTGGTTATTGTAATCATTGTATTATTGCTTACAGGAGAAAATCAGGTCTTTTTTGTTCAGAAAAGAGTGGGCTATAGGAATAGGTTTTTCAATATATGGAAGTTTGCAAGCATGTTGAAAGAAAGTCCGAATATTGGAAATAGGGAAATTATCCTTAGAGATGACCCCCGTGTCACTAAATTTGGAAAGATATTACGAATGACAAAGTTGAATGAGATTCCCCAGATCATCAATGTATTCAAAGGGGATATGAGTATTGTTGGCCCACGGCCCTTGATGAATGTTAGTTTTAAACAATACCCAGAATCTGTTCAGGAAGTTATTTATAACTGCAAACCGGGACTGACAGGTATTGGCTCCTTAATTTTCAGGGATGAAGAAAAGATTATTTCAAACTCTACAGACCCGAAGGCAATGTATACTGCCATTTTTTCTTATAAGTGGGTATTGGAATTATGGTATCAGCAACATGCTTCCTTTTTTATCGATTTCAAGATTATTTTCCTTACAGCATGGACAATATTTTTTCCAAGTAATACACTAGTGTATCGGTTTTTTAGAAAACTCCCTCCCAAACCATTTTAAGGGGTAAAAACAATATATTATTTGTTTATCTCTGAACAAATTAATTTTATTATTGTTATATAAAATAAAAATGTGTAAAGATGCATCCTTTTACTATTAAAGACCTTGAAAATTTATCAGGAATAAAAGCCCATACCATTCGTATTTGGGAACAGCGTTATTCTTTTCTAAAACCCTCACGTACAGATACAAATATCCGCTTTTACAACAATTATGAATTGAAACGTTTATTGAATGTTGCTTTACTAAATAAGTACGGCTTCAAAATATCTCATATAGATAAAATGAAAGAGGGAGAAATAGTAGAAAAGATACTTTTACTGAATCAGGCTCAGGCTAAGCAGGAAAGGATAGTGAATGAGATGATACAATTTATGGTTGATCTTGACCTGGAAAAATTTGAATTATTACTCAATGGTTATATTGGGTCAAAAGGTATAGAGCGAACAATTACGCAGATCATTTTCCCCTTTTTGGAAAGGGTAGGTATACTCTGGTTGACCAACCATGTTAACCCTGCGCAAGAACACTTAGTTACCAATATAATACGTCAAAAATTGATCGTTGGTATTGAAACTGTCTTGAGCTCAGTTATTGTAAATAAAACAGTTTTACTGTTTCTTCCGGAAGGGGAATACCATGAGTTAGGATTGTTGTTTATGCAATATCTGCTTAAAAGCCGTGGTATAAACACTATTTATCTTGGTTGTAGTATTCCTTTGAAGGATGTTGAATATATTGCTAAATTGAAAAAACCGGATTATCTTTATTGTCACTTAACGACTGTTTCTCAAAAATTCAATTTTGAAAAATTCCTTTATCAAGTAATGAAGATATTCAAATACACTCCACTAGTCATATCGGGCCAGGTTACGAATAATTTTCAAAAGACGATCTATGACTCTGTCAATTTTAAAAGGTCTTATTCTGAAGTAATTGACTTTGTTTCAAGTTTGTGAGATGATTTTGATATTTTAGTATTATACTTACTAATTTCCGGCTAAAATATTATAAAATCTGTATAAAATGGGAAGTTCGTTAGAACTATTATAAAATTTGGCTATACTGATCACCCTCTTTCGGTGCAAACTGACCACTATAGTTTAATGTTCTAGTTCTTTAAAATGGGTTACTTTTCATTTTTAAAAAGAGCTGTTTATTTATTCTTTTAGGGAGAAAGTTTAAACGCCATTAAAATGCAGGTTTATTTGTATTGATGCCTTAGGTACAATTGGTTCTAATCAGAAAGAAGGCGGCGACGAAGAAGTCGTTTTCCAATATGATTACTGTGATAGGGATTCATTTAATGAGTTATGTTGGATTGCTGGAATTTATTAATGACACCTAAAAAATATGGAGAAAAATGTATGTTCCCCTTTTGGCTTTTTCGCTGTATAAAATATGGAGTACTACCCTTGGGTTTGTAGCAACTGATATTGTAGTGTACCCCTTTGTTCAATTAGGTTGCAGCCCTTTTAACCTCGATTTTGGTTGGAAAGTGTTGACTTTATATAAATTTATTATA